>CAMLKN010000309.1 GCA_946480655.1 uncultured Devosia sp.
CCTTGAACCGGTGCAGCGCCAGCTTGTCTTCTTCGGCATAGGCCGCGACGGTTTTCAGGCCAAGCTCATTGGCGGCGCGGAAGACGCGAATGGCGATTTCGCTGCGATTGGCGACGAGAATTTTCTTGATGGGCATCGGTGTCCGTTCCGAGCAGGAGGGGCGAGGACCCGCAAAGGGTCCGGCTCAGCAAAACCGGCGGAACGGACGGTTGACCGTCCCAACCGCCGAAAACTTCAAGTCTAGTTCTGGCCCAGATATCCGGCCAGGTGGCTCATGTCATAGCCCGCTTCGGCAGCCTGGGCGATGATCTGGGCCGCGGGGGCTTCCCCGGCCTGGCTCAGCGCCCAGAGCGTGGTCGAGCGCGTGCCCGACCGGCAGAAGCAAAACACCTTGCCGTCGCTCCCCTCAAGCACGGCTTTGGTTGCATTGACGAGGTCGGGACTGACCCCTTCGCGTCCCAGCGGGATGAAGTGGTAGACAAGGCCCGCAGCCTTGGCGGCCGCCTCAATCTCGGCACCCGCCGGCTGGTCGGGGGCTTCCCCGTCCGGCCGGTTGTTGACGATGGCCACAAAGCCCAGGTCCTTGAGCGTTTTCACGTCTTCCGGCTGGATCTGTCCAGAGACGCTGACGTGATCGTTGATCCGCTTCAATTCCAAGGCTTTCTTCTCCCACAAGCCCCCGCTCTGCCCGGACCCCGTTCGTTGCGAAACAGGGAACCAGACGCTGCGGGCATGGCGCCGGCGCGCGATGGCCCGTTATAGCCACGCGGTTGCAGATGACGCAACTGGCAGCGGCGCAATCCTGTCATGGAGCTGTCGCAGAGGCGCTGACGGGTGAACGTCAGCCTTCACCAATACCCGGCGTGTAGCGGGCCAGAGCCCCGATGATGCGCTTGGCAGTGAGCCGCCCCACCTGGACGCCCTCGTCATTGGTCACGCCGATCCACTGATGCTCGGCAAAGTAGGGCAGGACCTCCTCGCAACGGGCATCGGCCGGCACCTTGTATTGGCAATCCTCGAATTCGCCGCGCTCCATGATGGTGCGCACATGGATGGCGCGCGCCTTGTTCACCTCGCGCACGAACTCCTCGATATGCTCGTTGGCCGGCTTGAGGACAATGTCCTCGGGCTTGCCCTCCTGCTGTACGGCGCCGTCCTTGAGCACGGCAATCCGGTCGGCGATCTTGAGCGCCTCGTCGAAATCGTGGGTGATGAACAGGATCGTTTTACCCAGGCTCTTCTGCAACTCGACCAGTTGGTCCTGCATGCCCGAGCGGATCAGCGGGTCGAGCGCCGAGAAGGCTTCGTCCATGAGGATGATGTCGGTATCGAGCGCCAGGGCGCGGGCGAGGCCCACGCGCTGCTGCTGCCCGCCCGAAAGCTGGCGGGGACGGCTCTGTTCATAGCCCTTTAGTCCCACCGTCTCGATCCACTTGGCGGCGCGCTCCAAGCGCTCCTGCTTGCTCACGCCGCGCACTTCCAGTCCATAGGCGACATTGTCGATGACCGAGCGATGCGGCAGGAGGCCGAACTTCTGGAACACCATGGCCACGGTATTGCGCCGGTAGGTGCGCAATTCGTTGAGGCCCATCTGGAGCACGTCGCTGCCATCGACCATGATCTCGCCCGCAGTCGGATCGATCAGCCGGTTGACGTGGCGGATCAGGGTCGACTTGCCCGAACCCGACAGGCCCATGACCACGAAGATCTGGCCCCGGGCAATGTCGAGCGAGACATTGTCGAGACCGACCACATGGCCGGTTTCGGCCTGCACCTCGGCCTTCGACTTGCCTGACCCCAGCAGGGCCAGAGCGTGATCGGGATTGTCGCCGAAAATCTTGGTGACCCCGCGCATGCGGATGGCGAGATCGGTACCGGTTTTCATGTCATGCATGTTAGCGCGCCTCCGCCAGGCCGATGCGGGCCTGCAACTGCTTGCCGAAGGATTGGGTGATGCGGTCGAAGATGATGGCCAGGACCACGATGCCGAGGCCGGCAAACAGGCCGCGGCTGACCTCGAGCCGGCCGATGCCCTGCAGCACCTGATAGCCCAGGCCCCCGGCGCCGATCATCGAGGCGATCACCACCATGGAGAGGGCCATCATCGTGGTCTGGTTGACCCCGGCCAGGATGGTGGGCAGCGACAATGGAATCTGCACGCCGATGAGGCGCTGGGTCGGCGTCGTGCCGAAGGCGCGGCTGGCCTCCATGACCGCCGGGTCGACCGAACGCAACCCCAGATCGGTCAGGCGCATCAGCGGCGGGGCCGCATAGACGATGGTGGCGATCAGGGCCGGGATCTTGCCCGGGCCGAAGATCATCACCGTGGGGATGAGATAGACAAAGCTGGGCAGGGTCTGCATCAGGTCGAGCAGGGGCGTGACGCCGCCCCGGACGCGCGATGATCGGCTCATCCACACCCCTATGGGGATCGAGACAAGAATGGCGGTCAGCGTCGCCGCGATCATCAGCGCCATGGTCGCCATGGCGTCTTCCCACAATTCCATGACGCCCAGAAAGATCAGCGAGGCAAACACGATGGCGGGCAATTGCCAGCGCCGCGTCGCAAGCCAGGCCGCGCCCACCAGAATGGCCATGATCAGCCACCATGGCGTGGCGATCAGCAAGTCCTCGATGGCATTGAGCAGCATCAGCAGCGGATAGGCGGCCGCTTCGAATTCGTCGCCCCAGTTGCGCACGACCCAGTTGAGGCCATCGTCAATGGCCCGGCGCCACGGACGGGTATCGATCAGTTCAGGAAACATGTTTGCCCTTTTGCTTCAGAGCTGGAATTGACGTGCGATCGACAAGCCAACCTGTGGTTCGTTGGCTTGCGATCGAACGCGGAAAACGGCCGGGTCGAAACCCGGCCGCCGTGAGGAACGCTTTTGCGCGCGGGCCTAGCCGATGGCGGCCAGCACCTTTTCGGCAACCTCGGCCGGAACCCACTGGGTCCAGACATCCTGCTTGGTCTTGAGGAAATTCTCCGCGGTTTCCTCGGCATCGGCCTGGTTCTCGTCGCCATAGAC
>CAMLKN010000310.1 GCA_946480655.1 uncultured Devosia sp.
TCCAGTCCCCTCCACCACCCCGCCAACGGCGAATAAATCCCCAAAGACAGCTTGATGACCTTAGGTTGACCCAGTCAGGTCAGCCGAGCACCAGTTTGTCCCGGGACTGCAACTGGACAAAGAAACCTCTCGACCACGCTAGCGCCTGGCCGACATCGCGCGCATCCCCGCCTATTGCAGCGCCTGCTTCCTTGCACCTGTCGCGTCGCATCAAGGCATTGTGATCCGGCCTGCCCCTGTCGCCGTAGTAGAACGGTATCCAATCGGGGGCTCCATGATCGATCTCAACTCAACACTGCGCGAGCTGATCGACGCAGGGGCCGAGGTTTATGCCACCTGCCCCAATGATCACGACTACCAGCTAGACCTGCGCAAGCTGTCGGCCCTAGCCACGCCATTCGTGCGCCTCGATGAAGTCGTGCTGAGCAAGTCCTGGTGCCCCAAATGCAGCAAGCTCGCCAGCTCCTACGCCATCCGGACGATTCACTGACCGCGAGGGCCTTAGGACGGAGCGGCCCACACCCGCGCAGATCACTTGCGGCACGCCCATAAACCCGCTACCGCTCGCGCCATGAGCCGCAACAAATTTCCGCCCAAACCCAAATATGATCCCGATACCGGGCCGGTCTATCTCTATGGCCTGCATACGGTGCGCGCCGCTTTGGACAATCCCGCACGCATCAAGAAGGTGCTGCTGGCGACGCCCAACGCGCTCAACCGCCTCCAGGAGACCGGCGCCGATCTGGGCAAGGTCAAGGTCATCGAGACCAATCCCAAGGAACTCGACCGCCTGCTGGGTGGCGAGGCTGTTCACCAGGGCGCGGCGCTTGAAGTGGACCCTGTCTCGCGCTTCGGCTTCGCGGATCTGCACGAGCCCAAACTCGTCGTGGTGCTCGATCAGTTGACCGACCCCCACAATGTCGGCGCCATCCTGCGCACTGCCTGCGCCTTTGGAGCAGATGCCGTCATCACCACGGCTCGCCACTCGCCGCGTGAAACCGGGGTCATGGCCAAGGCCGCCTCGGGCGCACTCGATCTGGTGCCGATGATCGAAGTGCGCAATCTCGGCGATGCGCTGGAAAAGCTCAAGGAACGCGGCATGTTGGTGCTGGGCTTTGACTCAGAAGCTGAAGCGCCGCTCCGCCCCCGCACCGACTCGCGCCCCATGGCCGTGGTGCTGGGTGCCGAAGGCAAGGGCCTGCGCCAGCGCACCCGCGAACTCTGCGATGAAATGGTGAGGCTCGACATGCCGGGGCCGATCAAGTCCCTCAATGTCTCCAACGCCGCCGCCATTGCACTGTTTGCAGCCACCGCGGGTCGGGCGTCGTGAGCAGCTTTGAACCCTTTGCCATGGCGCTCCGCCTGTCGGGTGTTTCCATCTCACAGAAGGATCTCGACACGGCGCTCAAGCAGTTGAGCGTGCGCTACGAGCCGGAGGACGCCGATAACAGCTTCTATGCCCAGATCGATGTGCCGGTCGCCAACCCGATCCGCGCCATACTCGACCTGGCAGAGCGCTCCGGCCCGGCACTGGCGGCCATGCTCGAGGACAGGCGCATTGGCAAGGCCGTTTTGGACATCGCCTTCGATTATCCATCCGAGGGTGAGGCCATGTCGGCCCGCCTGCCCGCCCATGCGGCGGCGGCGATTGCGGCGCACGGGATCGACATCGAGATTTCGGTTTATCTGACAGACGTCGAGGACGACGAAGACGAATGAGCGAACAGGTGCGCAACTGGGCCGGTAACATCACCTTTGCGGCTCGGGCGCATGCGCGGCCCAAGAGCCTTGATGAACTCCAGCAGATTGTTCGCGCCGCTCAAAAAGTCCGCGTACTGGGTTCCGGCCATTCGTTCAACCATATCGCCGACACGGAAGATACGCAGATTTCGTTGCGCGACCTCCCGCGCCGCGCCGAGATTGATGCGGACGCACGAACCGTCACCGTCGACGGCGGCGCCACCTATGCCGATCTAGCCCCCATGCTCCACGCGGGGGGCTTTGCGCTGGCCAATGTCGCTTCGCTGCCCAATATCACCATTGCCGGCGCCATCGCGACGGCGACGCATGGCTCGGGTGACCGCAACCAGAATCTGGCCGCCGCCGTCAGTGCGCTCAAACTGGTCACCGCAAACGGCGACATCATCGCGCTCCGGCGCGGAGATGCGGATTTCGATGGCGCGGTGGTCAACCTGGGCGCCCTGGGCGTCATGACCGAACTGACACTCGACATCGTGCCCGCATTCGAAGTGCGGCAGACCGTCTACCTCGACATACCCGTTGCGACCGTCATCGAGAATCTCGATGCCCTGACAGGGCACGCCTACAGCGTCAGCCACTTCACCCGCTGGCAGGGCGATAGCGTGGACCAGGTCTGGGTCAAGGCGCTGGCATCGGCCGGCGAGCCAGCCGCAGACCTTTTTGGCGCACTGCCCGCGACTATTGCCTGCCACCCCATCCCTGGCATGGACGGATCGCCCTGCACCGGCCAATTCGGCGTGCCGGGCCCCTGGCATGAGAGGCTATTCCACTTTGCCATTGGCAACACCGCCTCAGCCGGCGCTGAGTTGCAGTCGGAATTCTTCGTAGCGCGGGCCGACGCGCCAGCCGCGATTGCGGCGCTACACCAAGTGCAGGATCGCTTCTCGGAAGCCCTCTTCATTTCTGAAATCCGCTCGGTCGCGGCCGACACACTCTGGTTGAGCTCAGCCTACAGGCAGGCGACCATCGGTTTCCACTTCACCTGGCGGCCGGAATGGGAACGCACCATAGCGGCGGTGAAAGTGGTCGAGGCGGCGCTCGAACCCTTCAGCCCGCGCCCTCATTGGGCCAAGCTATTCACCCTCCCTGCAACCGAGGTGCGAGCCAGGCTTCCGATGGCTGGTGCGTTTATAGACTTGGCGAGCCGGCTTGATCCGAATGGCAAGTTCCGCAACGGCTTCGTTACCGAACAGCTCTTCGGCTAGTCGCTAGAGCGCTTTCAGCAAAAGTGGACACCACTTTTGCGGTTCGAAAGCGTGACA
>CAMLKN010000311.1 GCA_946480655.1 uncultured Devosia sp.
GACAAAGTTCCAACATACTTGACCTGATCTATAGAGCTTTGCGTGAGTCTTGGCCGAACGGCGGATATGCCGGGTGCGGTCAAGGCTTGCGCTGCCGGGGAAAAATACCCCATTGTTTCAATCGACATAGCCAAGACCGCCGGAGACGCCGATGCACCACGATACCCCCCTGATCACAACGATCGTCGCGGGTCTGGTGCTGGCCTATATCTTCGGCATGGTGGCCAACCGGTTCCGGTTGCCGCCCCTGGTCGGATATCTCTTTGCCGGTATCCTGGTGGGGCCCTATTCCCCCGGCTTCGTGGCCGATGTGGAACTGGGCGCGGAACTGGCCGAGATCGGCGTCATCCTCCTCATGTTCGGCGTGGGCCTGCATTTCTCATTGAAGGACCTGATGAGCGTGCGTGCCCTGGCCATTCCGGGCGCCGTGGTGCAGATCGGCTTTGCGACGCTTTTGGGCGCCGGGCTCGGGCTGCTGCTGGGCTGGAGTCTCTTCGGCTCGATCCTCTTCGGCCTGGCGCTTTCGGTTGCCTCGACCGTGGTGCTCCTGAAGGCGCTGCAGGATCGGCGCCTGCTCGAGAGCGAGCGGGGCCGCATCGCCGTGGGCTGGCTGATCGTGGAAGACCTGGCCATGGTGCTGGCGCTGGTGCTGGTGCCGGCCATTGCCAGCCTGGGCGGAACCAGCGAGGGCCTGCACGATCCCTTCGTCTCCTTCGTCACGCGTCTGCTGGGCATGGAAGTCGGGATCTGGGGGATATTGGGCCTGACCCTCCTCAAGATCGCGGCTTTCGTCGGCTTCATGCTGGTTGTGGGGCGGCGGGTCATCCCCTGGGCGCTGCATGCCACTGCCCATACCGGCAGCCGCGAACTGTTCCGCCTGGCGGTCCTTGCCATTGCCCTGGGCGTGGCCCTGGGATCTTCGGTCCTGTTCGGCGTGTCGCTGGCACTGGGTGCCTTCTTTGCCGGCATGATCCTTTCCGAAAGCGAGCTCAGCCATCGCGCGGCGCAGGAAACGCTGCCGCTGCGCGACGCCTTTGCGGTGCTTTTCTTCGTCTCGGTGGGCATGCTGTTCGACCCCTCGATCATCGTCACGCAGCCGCTCCTCGTGCTGGCGACCGTGTTCATCATCGTCATCGGCAAGTCGCTGGCGGCCTTCTGGATCGTCATCCTGTTCCGCCGGCCCATTTCGACGGCGCTGACCATTTCCGCCTCGCTGGCGCAGATCGGCGAATTCTCCTTCATCCTCGCCAGCATGGGCGTGGCCCTGGCCATCATGCCGCCCGAGGGACAGGACCTGATCCTGGCTGGTGCCCTGATCTCGATTGTGCTCAATCCGCTGACCTTCTTCGTGCTTGACCTGGTCAAGCCGCGTCTCGAAGCCCGCGTGGCGGCCCGACGGGGCGAGACTGTCGAGGCTGCGGCCGAAGTCCGGCAGGAGCCCTCCATGGCTGCCCAGGGTCCTGCCACCACAGATGCGCCCAGCACGGGCGCCGTGGACCGGGGCGAACATGGCGCCGACGACGATACCGGCGAGCCTTCGCATCAGACCGGCCACACGGTTCTGGTCGGCTATGGCCAGGTTGGCCGCATCGTGGCGGCCGGCATCAAGGCCGATGGCGGCGGACTGGTGGTGATCGAGGATTCCGATCACGACGTGGCTGCGGCGCGGGCCGAAGGCTTCGAAGTGATTTTCGGCAATGCGGCGAGCGAACAGGTGCTCAAGCTGGCCAATCTCGGTGCGGCAAAGGCGCTGCTGGTTGCCATTTCCAACGGGTTCGAGGCCGGTTCGGTCTGCGAGAGCGGGCGCAAGCTCAATCCCGGCATTGCCATCATTTCCCGCGCTTATTCGGAGGAAGAAGAGACCTTCCTGCGCAATCTGGGCGCGACCACGGTCATTCGCGGCGAGCAGGAGATCGGCAAGGGCATACTGGCCTATCTGCGCGGCGAAGCGGGCAAGGGGGACGCACCCGTCCTGCCCGAGGAGAGCAAGCTGCCCACGGCCGAGAATATTCTGGCGACCGCCGCCATGGGCGCGGCCTTGACCGAGGCCGCATTGGCCGAGGCGCCGAAGCCGGAGGCCGATGCGGCAATTCCGGAAACGCCGGCAGAGGATGCGGCTACGGACGAGACCATTCCCGAGACAGCCGACACTGCCGTCGACCCCGCTGCTGTCGTGGCGACGCAGGCGGAGGCCTCGCTGCCGGAAGCGGTCGGGGTCGAGGCGGCAACAGACGCCCCCGGCACAAGCGCGGCGGACGCGCCGCACGACGCTCGACCGGACGAAATTGCCGTGATCGAAGCACCTCTTCCCGCCGAGCCGGAGGCCGAAACCTCGCCAGCGCGTGATGACGTGATCATCCTGCCGCCGCCGGCCGAGGTCGTTCCGGTCGAGGAGACGCCATCGGTGGGTGAGCCGCCTGCGGCCATCGACGAGATCGTCGTGCCGCCCAAGCCGGAAACCGGGGAGGATTCAGCCGAGACGGCTCCAGCCGACGAGGCTTTGGCCCATGGGACTGCGTCCGGCGAAGGGGCGACAGAAGCAGGGGACGAGAAGGCGGTTCCGGATGTCGAGCCGGAACCCAAGAACTAGGGCGCGCGTCGCCAGGGGGAATGGATGATTTCGCAAAAGGCGAAATATGCGCTGCGGGCACTGGTGTCGCTGGCCCGCGCCGGCCGGGGCCAGAGCCGGATGATCGGGGAAATATCGCAGGAACAGGCGATCCCGAAAAAGTTCCTCGAGCAGATCCTGCTCGAACTCAAGCGCGCCGGCATCGTCAATTCGCGCCGCGGCCGCATGGGTGGCTATGAACTGCTCAAGGCGCCCGAGGAAATCACCTATGGCGAAGTGCTACGGCTGATCGACGGTCCGATCGCGCCGTTGCCTTGCCTTTCCAAGATCGCCTACAGGAAATGCGTCGATTGCCAGGACGAGGCGGCGTGCGAAATCCGCCATGTCTTCGAGCGCGTGACGCTGGCGACACGGGCGGTGCTGGACCAGACGAGTCTCGCGGA
>CAMLKN010000312.1 GCA_946480655.1 uncultured Devosia sp.
AGCCGCATCGTCAAGGCCATGGCCATGAGCCTCAACGCCACCGTGGATTATGCCGAAGGACCCGGCACAAAGGTGACTGTGACCTTCGAAAGCTGAAGCGGTTACCGGGCCGCGACCTCTGTCGCACCAGACAGGCGCCGCGTCTCCTGCGCCACGGGCATGGTCACCACCACGTCACCGGCCTTGACCTCGCGCTCGACATAGCGATGCGCCTCGACGATCTGGTCCAGGGAAAAGACCCGGTCCGTGACCGGCCAGACGGCACCCTGCTCCAGCAAGCTGTTGAGCATGTCGAGGTCCACGCGTTTGTCGGCTTCGGGCCGCAAACCCGTGGTCGCCAGCTTGCCCCGCTTGCCGCCCCTCTGTCCGCCGGTCAGCATCAGCCACATGATCCCCCAGCTCGGGACGGTGGTGAGGTAGATGCCACCCGGCTTCAGGGCCTGGGCAGCGCGCGCAAAGCTCGACTTGCCCACCGCGTCGAACACCACATCATAGGCGCCCGCCCGGCTCGTGAAATCCTCGCTCTGCCGGTCGATGAAGTGATCGGCACCCAGTTTGCGCACGCGTTCGGCATGCCGGCCTGAGGCCACCGCAGTCACCTCCGCGCCATAATACTTGGCCAGCTGCACGGCAATCGCACCGACGCTGCCGGCGGCGCCGTTGATCAGGACGCGATCGCCCGGCTTGACCCTGGCCTCGTCGCGGATGAAGGGCATGGCGGTAAGATAGGCGTAGCTCAGCCCGCTGAGCGGCACCAGATCCTGCCCGTCGGGCGCTTTCGCGATCGCCCCCGTTTCCTTGATGCAGACATACTCAGCCATGCCACCCAGGTTTGCGCCGGCACTGCCATGGATACGGTCGCCGGCGGCAAATCGGGTCACGCCCGGTCCCACTGCTGCCACGACCCCGGCAATGTCGTCGCCCAGAACCTCGATCCTGGGGCGGAAGAGCCCCGCGAAGAACCGGACAATGAAGGGGTCAGCCTTGCGGAAGGCGCAATCTGCCAGCGTGACCGTGCTGGAATGCACCTGCACCAGCACCTCGCCCGGCCCCGGTTGGGGCATGGGGCGCTCTACCACCGAGATCACCTCTGGTCCGCCATAGCGGCTCTGCGCAGCAACTTTCATGTTTTCGATCTCCATGCGTCATCATTCACGCGGGGGACGCTCCCGCATGTCTTGTGGTCAATTTTGCTGAAATCAGCTCAGTGGGCGTCCGCCTCGGGCGGGCTCCACTGGAACACCTCTTCGAGCGGCACGCCGAAAGCGTGGGCAATCCGGAACGCCACTTCCAGCGACGGCGAATAGCGCCCCTGCTCGATGGCCACGATGGTCTGCCGCGTGACGCCCACCTTCTCTGCCAGCGCCGCCTGTGTCATCTCGCCGGCATGAAAGCGCAGCGTGCGGATGGAATTGCTGACATTGGGCTGTCCCTTTCCCATGGCGATCACATCGTCCGGTAATAGTACAGTTCAGAGAGCGCATTGACCGTACCCCCCGCCGCCGGCGCCACGAAAAGCGCATAGATGGCAAAGTTGGGGTCGATCCCCATGGCCAGCGGGATAAGCGCAATCGCAGCCACGATCGAGGTCACAATGGCGCTGTTGCGCTGGCTGCGGGCCGAAATGGCGTCGTCGCGCTCGTCCGAGGGTTCATCCTTCAACTCGGCGCGCTGGATGATCGAGATGATGATCGTGGCAATGATCGTGCCCACGATATTGAAGACGATCATCGCGCCAACCGCCCAGAGCAGCTTGATGGCAATATCGGCACTGCTCCCCATGGCGCCGCCATTGAGCGCATCCCACACGAGCCAGCCGCCAACCACGGCAACACCCGCCACCTGCACCCCGGCCATCATTTCCTTGAACGTCATCGCTTGGCTCCTGTCCTCTATGTTGGACAAGGAGTATGCGAAATGAGACATTGTGTCAATTATTTCATACTCTATGTCGCGTGACAGCGACAACACTCGCTCTAGCGCCCCGCCAGTCGGGCGAAACGGTGTCGAAGGGCATCAATGGGGTGGGAAGGAGATTGTCGGGTTCTGGCAGGCGACTATGTGTTTGCAGGCACTGGCCTACTGTCGCAGACGATCTAAAGCGCAAGAAATAGATGGGAGAGCTGTAATGCCGTCCCGCGACTGCTCAGGGTTCAGGGTGTCTGTCTCACCCGAAATAGAACAGTCTATGAGCGCAGATAAGATGGGAAGCCGGACAGATCGAGGTGCCACGCCCCGGTATCCTAGGTCTTTAGGCATGGGGAAGCCAGCGACATAGTCCATCGCCACCAGAAGGCATTCTACTAATCGCTGTTGGGGAACCGGTCGAGGTCGATGAAGACGGCAGCCTGGGCGGCCCAAGTTTCCCGGTCTGTGTTGACAGTGAAAGCGCAGGGATCGACGGTGAAGTCCCGCGTTGCGAGGTAATCTCGATAGTTCGCTGCAAGGTTGGTGCGTCGGACAAATTCCTCGGTATGGTCTCCGCGATGGCGGTAAAAATTGAATGAGACCAATGGGAATGCGCCATATTCCGTAAGCTCCAGTCTCCCTTGGAGATCGAAATTGAACGCTTGAATAGCTTCAGCAAACTCCCTTGGCCTTTCTCCGATCACCTCATAGGGCAACCTTCGACTGGGCCAGAGGTAGATATCGGTTGCCGAATTTAATCCATTCAACAGAGCAATGGCGCTTTCATTTTTGAACTGCGCCGCAGAACTGCTCGTCAAATTGGGCGCAGTGTCTTCTGCAGTGGCCAGTGATGGCAGGTGCAAAGCGCTAAACAGGAGCAGGCAAAGCGCGGCTGCCGACCAAGAGAAGTTCTTCAAGCGCGGTCCCCCAGCTGGATATTAAGACCTAACTTCGCCCTAGTCGAAGATCGGCGCAAGTTCGCTCTGCTCGTTCCCTCGCTGTACGGGAGAATGCAGAAATGCGTTGAGCTTGAATGACAGGTTTTCGGACACGGCTTGATTTATGTCGAGCGTCCGAATTGGGGTCG
>CAMLKN010000313.1 GCA_946480655.1 uncultured Devosia sp.
AAAGTGGTGTCCACTTTTGCTGAAAGCGCTCTAGCCGGCGACTTCGATCATGCCCAGGCGAGCATAGAGCCGGCGTGCGGCGTGATTTTCGGTGCCTACCTTGAGGTCCACGAATGTCGCGCCGCGGCCGGCAAAGCGAGAGAACATCTCGCGCATCAGTGCCGTGCCCAGGCCCAGCGAGCGATAGTCCGGGGAAACCGCGAGGTCCTTGACGAAATCGCTGGTCCAGCATTGGACGAAGCCGGCGATTTCGCCATTGGCGGCCACGGCGGCGACACAGAGCGCTGGGTCGAATTCGGAGTCCGCAGTCAGCTTGGCGTACCAATCATCGAACGGACCCATGGCACCCGGAAACGCCTGGCAGAGCAGGGTGTGAACCCGCCGGGGATCGATGGTCTCGAACGCGGCCGGGCGTATGCCCGAGGGCCATTCCGGCACTGGGGTGGCCTCGCTCAGGTCCTTGCGGAGGCGCAGATAGGCTGCTTCGGCCAATCTATTCGGCCGCCTGAGCGGTGAACCCGCCGTGTTTTTCGATGAACGTAATGATCTCGTCGAGGCTTTCGCGGCGCAGGAGGTCGGTGAAGACATAGGGCCGGCCTTCGCGCACCTTCTGCGTGTCGCTTTCCATCACTTCGAGGCTGGCGCCGACATAGGGGGCCAGATCGGTGTGGGTGATGACGAGCAGGTCGGAGCGGGAGATGGCGGGTCCGCCCTTGCGCGGGACTTTTTCGCCCTGGGCGACCGAGATGACATAGATCGTCAGGTCCGCGAGGTCCGGCGAGAAGGTGGCGGCGAGGTTGTCGCCGCCGCTCTCGATCAGGATGATGTCGAGATCGGGGAACTTGCGGTTGAGATCGTCGATGGCAGCGAGGTTCAGCGAGGCATCCTCGCGGATGGCGGTGTGCGGGCAACCGCCGGTTTCGACGCCCACGATGCGGTCCTCGGAAATGGCCTGCACGCGGGCGAGGATCAGCGCATCTTCCTGGGTGTAGATGTCATTGGTGACCACGGCCATGGAATAACGGTCGCGCATGGCCTTCAAGAGCATTTCGCAAAGGGTCGTCTTGCCCGAGCCGACGGGGCCGCCAATACCGATGCGCAGAGGACCGTTGAGGCTCTTGGTCATGGACGTCTCCTTGGGTCAGGTCAGGCGCAGGACGATCAGCGCCAGGAAGCCGGCGCCGAGGAAGAGGCAGAGCGGGGAATAGACGCGGGCGTCGTTGAGGCGGAAGTTGGGTTCGGGCGTGATCGAGGCCCACCAGGGCGTGTAGCCGACCACGCCGCGGGCGAGGAATACCGTGGCCAGGGCGAAGCCGACGAGGTTCAATTGCCAGCCGCCGCTGTCGTGATCGGCCAAGGCCAGGGCAAAGCATCCGGCGGCGAAGGTGGCCACGGCGACGGCCAGAGAAGCCAGCCTTGGCGGCATGCGCTCGATATCCTTGAAGCCGACCACCGTCTGGGCCAGCAGCTTTTCATTGCGGATCGGCCAGGTGCGGCCGAGGGCCCAGGTGAGATGGGCGATGGACACGGCAAAGAGGCCAATGAACATGAAGGAGGCGACAAGCATGTTCATGACCGGAAAATCCTCGTGGGCAGGGTTTCGTGCTGCATCTGGGCAATATCTGCGCCATAGGCCACGCTGCCAATATCGTCCAGTGCGGCATTGAGGCACAGATCGGCCAGGGTCGCGATCTCCGGCTCCAGCGTGGCCATGATGGCCAGGCCGTCGGACTGGCCGATGGGGACGAGGCGGACGGAAACCGAAACCTGGGAATGCACGGTGGCCGTTAGGAAGGCGACGAGGGTCGCTCGACGGTCGATGCCATGGGCACCGGCGAGGGCGCCGACCGCAATCGGATAGGGGCAAGGCTGGGGCAGGGTCAGCAGCGCTTCGGTGGGCCAGGCGGCACTGGCCAAAGCGAAGGCATTGCCTGTGATCACGGTCTCGGCGTGGCGCTCGCGGGCGGGGGTGAGCGCCAGGCAGAGGTCGGCCAGTTCGGCGAGCTTGTCCGGGTCGGCATGCCCGGCATGAGCGTGGGTGAGAAGGATGGCGTCGGTCCGGAGGCCGCCATGGTGGAGCGTGCCGGCGATCCAGTCCTGGGTGGTTGTCCGGTCTTTCACCTTGCCCGCAACGATTGCGGTTTCGAGTCCTGCCGACCAGGCAAAGGCGCCCACCGGGAAGGCGGGTGAGAGCCAGGTGAGGAGCCTTTGCAGATCACTCATTTGCGGTTGAGGAGGGCGTGGCCAGTGTCGCCATGCGAATGGCCGTGATAGGCGCCATGCTCGGCAAAGAAGGGCTCGCTGACATTGGCGACGGTGGCGCCGAGGCCCTCGAGCATGGTCTTGAGGACATGATCGCGCTTGATCAGGATGCGGTTCGGCTCCAGTTGCGCCGGGGTGTGGCGATTGCCGATATGCCAGGCGAGGCGGAGCAGGTGGCCCTGGTCCTTGCCGCGGACCTCGTAGAGCAGTTCCTCGGCGGCGATGACTTCCACCAGCCGTCCGTCCTCGAGCTTGAGGACCTGTCGGTCCTCCAGCGTCGTGGTCTGGGGAAAGTCGAGCAGGACTTCGTCGCCATGGACCAGCCGCAGGAGTTTGCGGCGAACCCGACGTTCGTCATGTTCGAGCACGACCAGATCATAGGGAATGCCCTGGCCATGATCGGGCGGCAGGATGGAGACGACACGCTGCATAGGGTACTCTTTGGGCTCGGTCAGGGGGTGTTGCTGGCTTCGGTGCAGGTGGCGATGGGCTCTGCGTCCTCGTCCTGCATCAGGTCGCGCAGGGTAGCCTCGCCCTGGTGGCTCCACCATTCATAGGGACCGGAGACATAGCGGGCACCCGAGGCGGAGACAGTGCTGGCAAAGACCAGCGCCTCGCCCTCGACCGGGACAATGGCGAGGAAATTGGGTGCGGCGTTGATGTACTGGACGCTCAGCGCGGAATCGTCTTCGCAGAGGTAATTGACCACGCTCCGCTCGATA
>CAMLKN010000314.1 GCA_946480655.1 uncultured Devosia sp.
CCTTCGGTGATGAAGGTCTGAAAATCATCGTCGAACCCGGTCTTGCGTGCCGTCGCACTATCGACATGGGCATCACCCAGCACCGCGCGGCGCGTGCGCATGCCCCGGTCGAACAAAGTCGCGTCAGCCATGGCCGACCTCCTTGAGAAAATCCTGGATCAACCCCGCCAATACGGCAGGCTGCTCGATGGAAGGAATGTGGCCGACGCCCGGCAGCACTTCGAGGCGTGAGCCGGGAATGGCAAGGCAGTTGCGAACCAAAGCCACCGGCGCCGCCAGATCGGCTTCGCCGGCAAGAACCAGCGCCGGGGCAGAAATGCCGGATATGAGGTCCATCAAATCGGTATCGCGCAGGGTGGCGCAGGTATTGGCATAGCCTTGGGGGTCGGTACGCAGAAAGAGATTGCGCCAGCCGGCGAGCTCATCCGGACGTTGCGCGCGGAAGCCGGGGCTGAACCAGCGCTCCATGACCGGGTCGGCCAAGGGCAGCAGTCCCCTGGTCCGCGCCGTCTCGATGCGGGCGGTCCACATGGCGGCATCGCCCATGCGGGGCGCGGTGCAACACAGAACCAGGCCCGCCACACGTTCGGGCGCGCGCAGGGCGAGACCCTGGGCGATCAGCCCGCCCACGGAGACGCCGACAACCACAGCCGGACCGATGCCGGCCTGATCGAGCAGGCCGGTGAGGTCATCGAGATGATCATCGAGGGTATAGTCGCCCGCAGGCGCATCGCTGAGCCCGTGGCCGCGCTTGTCATAGGAAAGGCAGCGGTATTGAACGGACAGCGCCGCGATCACCGCGTCCCAGATGCGCGCATCGGTGCCCAGGGAATTGACGAAGACCAGCGCCGGGGCGCCCTCCGGCCCGGCAAGGCGAAAGTGCAGCAATGTGCCGTTGATGCGGGCGAAAGTCATGGTGTCCTCTTGGCGCCGATTTAAGGGGCTGGCGCGGGCGGTGTAAAATGATAAGTCTCCGACATCTCATAATCCGGGAGTTATCGAGATCGCCCGGCAATGGGGCTATCCGGTCCGATTTCCCCGATAGCGATAACCGAACACCATGGCGCAACGCATTATCGACCCCCGCATCCGGCTCCGCCACATCGCCTGCTTCCTGGAAGTGGCGCGCCTCAGGTCCATGGCCGGGGCGGCCGATGCGCTCAATATCAGCCAGCCGGCGGCGACCAAGACCATCCAGGAACTGGAAGGCCTGTTGGGCGGGCAGCTGTTCGACCGCACCCGCCGGCGCCTCGCCCTGACCGCCTTTGGCGAAGTGTTCTTCCGCTATGCCTCGACCAGCATCGCGGCCCTGCGGCAGGGGATTGACGCCGCCCGCGGCAAGCATGATGCGGCCATGGTGCGCGTGGGGGCGCTGCCAACGGTTTCAGCCCATATCCTGCCCGACGCGGTGCGGGCCTTTACCCATGACAATTCCGGCGTGACCACGCGGATCATCACGGGCCCCAATGGCTACCTGCTCTCGCTGCTGCGCACCGGCGATGTCGATATCGTCATCGGCCGCATGGCCGAACCCAATGCCATGGTGGGCCTCAGCTTCGAGCACCTCTATTCCGAGCGGGTGGTGCTGGTGGTCCGTCCGGGCCATCCCGTCCTGGAGGAGCCCGAGTTCAACCTGCGGCTGATCGAAGGGTACCAGACCCTGATGCCGACACCGGATTCGGTGATCCGTCCGGTGGTCGAGCGCATTCTGCTGGCGCATGGCGTGACGCATCTGCGCGACGAGATCGAGACCGTTTCCAATGCCTTCGGCCGCTCCTATGTGCGCCAGACCGACGCGATCTGGATCATTTCCGAAGGCGTGGTGGCCGATGACGTGGCGGATGGGCAGCTCACCATCCTGCCGGTCGACACCAGCGAGACCCTGGGGCCGGTCGGCTTCACCACCCGCACCGACACGCCGGCAACGCTGGCGGCCACCAGCCTGATGCAGGCCGTGCGCGACGTGGCCGAGCGGCTGCGGGTCACGGGGGACTGAAGCGCATTACCCTTTGCGCATCCGCTCCCGCAGCGCGGCAGGCGGCATGCCGAGCATGCGGGTGATGAAGCGCGAGAAATAGGCGGGATCCTCATAGCCCAGTTCGGCACCGATCTGCTTGATGGGCAGGGACGAAAAGAGGAGCAGGCGGCGTGCCTCGAGGGCAATGCGCTCCTCGATGACCGCCAGGGCCGAGCGACCCAGGAGCTGCCGGCAAAGCCGGTTGAGATGGGTGTGACTGATGCCCACGGCGCCCGAATAGTCGGCCACGCGCCGTGTCTGGCGGAAACGCTGCTCGACCTGGTCCCGGAAGGCGGCGACCAGTTGGGCAGAACGGGCGGGCGCGCCGGCATGGGTCCGTTCGGGAGCGGCGCGCAGCAGGGCCACGACCAGCAGGCTCAGATGCGCGCGCATGGCCACGTCATGGCCGGATCCCGGGCGATCGGCCTCGGCCGCCAGCCGGCCAAGCGTCATGGCAATATCTGCGTTGCCGTTGCGGATCACCATGGCACCGGGCCGTGGCAGGCCGAGGCCTTCCAGGTCCCGCTCCATCAGCGTCACCACCATGCCGCGCACATCGGCGCTGAACGTGTAGCCATGCACCACCCCGGCGGGGACCACCGCCACGCATTCGGGCAGGAGGACATGACTGTCGCCATCGAGCACCATCTCGGCCCGCCCCGCCGTCAGATAGAGCACCTGGAAGAACTGCTCATGCCGGTGCGGGGCGATGCGATAGTCGTGGAGGCGACTGCGGGCCTGGATGGTTTCCCAATGCAGCCAGTCCTGGCGATGCTCGCTCTGCGTTTCCCCGTATAGGGCATAGGTCGGGATGAAATTCATGTTCGGATAGTGCAAGACTTTGCACCCCCTGTCCATTCCCCGTGGGCATGGCTGGGCGCATGATGAGGGCAAAAGGGAGGAGCCTATGCGCACTCAGGTTGCCATTATCGGCGCCGGTCCGGCCGGTCTCATGCTCGGGCG
>CAMLKN010000315.1 GCA_946480655.1 uncultured Devosia sp.
CCCCGATAGTCGTGTTCCCCGCCCTGCCAGTCGCGCACGGTGAAGCACCCGTCCGTGCCGGAAATGGCACTGGCGCCAATCTCCGCCTTGCCGTGGCCGCCGGGAATGTCGAGGACATAAGTCGGCTGGCAGAGGCCGGAAATCCGGCCGCGCAGCGATGCCACCAGTGCCTGCCCCTCGGCAACGCTCACCCGGAAATGGCCCGTGCCGGGCGCCAGGTCGGGATGGTGCAGATAATAGGGTTTGATGCGGTTTTCGACGAAACCGCGCATCAGCTCGGAGAGTGTTTCCACATCGTCGTTGACGCCCTTGAGCAGCACCGTCTGGCTGATGAGCGCAATGCCGCCTTCAAATAGACGTTTGAACCCGGCCTTCGCAGCGGGCGAAAATTCGCGCGGATGATTGGCATGGACCGCGAGATAGGTGGTCTTGCCGCTGGCCGTCAGCGCGGAAACCATGTCGTCGTCCACCCGCTCCGGTTCCACCACCGGCACGCGCGTATGGAAGCGCACGACCTTGACGTGCCCGATGGGTGCCAGCCGCTCCATCAGGTCGCGCAAGCGGCGCGGCGACAGCACCAGCGGATCGCCGCCGGTGAGGATTACTTCCCAGATTTCGGTGTGATCTGCGATGTAGGCAATGGCCGCATCGAGCTCCGCACCGGTCAGCGTGCCCAGCCCCTGCGGCCCTACCATTTCGCGGCGGAAGCAGAAGCGGCAATAGACCGGGCAGACATGCACGGCCTTCAAGAGAACCCGGTCGGGGTAGCGATGGACGATGCCGGTCGCGGGGGCATGCGTAAGGTCACCGATCGGGTCGGCGCGCTCGTCTGGAGTCGTGACCAGTTCGGCCGGTGTCGGCACGAACTGGCGGGCGATGGGGTCGGCCGGGTTGTCCGGATCGATGAGGTCGAGAACGGCGGGCGTTATGCCTATGGCGTATCTTTCGGCGACGGCGGCGAGGCCGGGCTCGTTGGTCAGACCGGCGGAGACGAGGCCATCGACCGACTTGATGGATCGCAACCCCTCATCCGCCCTTCGGGCACCTTCTCCCGCAAGGGGAGAAGGGAAAACCGTGGGTGAGGCGAGCGCAGCGCTCCCCCTCTCCCCTTGAGGGAGAGGGGGGATCGGCCGAAGGCCGAGACGGGTGAGGGGTCTCTTCACCGACTTGCTCATTCCGCCACCGGTGCCCAGAGCACCGCCTCGATCCGCTGCGCGCCCGTCGCCAGCATGACCAGCCGGTCGAAACCGAGGGCGACGCCGCTGGCTTCGGGCATGAAATCGAGCGCGGCGAGAAAGTCCTCGTCCACCGGATATCGCTCGCCATAGATTCGCTGCTTCTCAGCCATTTCGGCTTCAAACCTCACCCGCTGCTCGACTGCATCGGTCAATTCGCCAAAGCCATTGGCCAGTTCCACGCCTGAGGCATAGACCTCGAAGCGCTCAGAAACCCGCGCGTCCCCCGGCACGCGACGCGCCAGCGCCGCCTCGCAGGCCGGGTAGCGGTCGAGCACGGTCACACGCCCATTGCCCAGTTGCGGTTCGACCCTTTCGACCAGCACATGGGTAAAGAGATAGCTCCAACGCCTGTCCTCGGGCAGGCTCATGCCCTGCCGTTGCATCTGCGCCGCCAGCGCCGCATCGTCCGGCACACCATTGCCATCCATCGTCGCCAAGAGGTCGATCCCGGCATAGCGCGCGAAAGCCTCGGCCACGCTGATCCGCTCGGCCTCGGCCTGCGGGTCGCAGGTCCGGCCGCGGAAGTCGAACCGGGATATTCCCGTCACCTGGGCAGCGAGCCGGATGATCGCAAGCGTATCGGCTATGATCGCTTCATAGGGTTCTCCCGCGCGATACCATTCGAGCATCGTGAATTCGGGGTGGTGCAGCGCCGAGCGCTCCCGGTTGCGCCAGACATGCTGCAGGCTCGCGATGCGGGTTTCGCCCGCTGCCAGCAGCTTCTTCATGGTGAATTCGGGCGAGGTGTGGAGATACATCGACCGCCCCTGCCCGTCATTGCCGATCATCGTCGTGCCGAAGGCATGCAGATGCGTCTCGTTGCCCGGCGAGCGTTGCAGGCCGGGCGGATCGATGACCAGAAAGTCGCGTTCCGCCATCCAGTTGCGCACGGCCGCATCGACTTTTGCCCGCGCCAGAAGGGCGGGCCGGCGATCCATATGCCGATCGGGATGCCACCAGGGCGATGTGTCGGAAGCCGTCATGCTCGGGTTTCTTGCCGTCCGGTCTGGCGAAAGGGCGCGGAATATTGTATCGGGCGCACCACAGATACGAATACCGGCGCCCGGACGGCCCTGCCTCTAGACCGCGCCACGAATTGGAACAAGGAAGAAATATGGTCAAGGTCATCGCCTCGTCCCTGCGCAAAGGCAATGTCGTCGAGCAGGACGGCAACCTCCACGTGATCCTCACGGCTGAAAACGTGCATCCCGGCAAGGGCAATTCGGTGACCAACGTCACCATGCGCCGCATTTCCGATGGCGTGAAGGTCATCGGCCGCTGGCGCACCGTGGAAATGGTCGAAAAGGCCGACGTGGATGACCGCGAATATGACTATCTCTATTCCGACGGCGAAGGCCACCACTTCATGGAGCCCTCCACCTACGAGCAGATCACCGTCTCGGACGATGTCGTGGGCGACCAGAAGGCCTATCTCTCCGATGGCATGAAGGTTCACCTCATGACCCATGAGGGCATCGCGCTCTCCATGGAACTGCCGCAGCGCATGACCTTCGAGATCGTCGAGACCGAGCCGGTCGTGAAGGGCCAGACGGCGTCCTCGTCCTACAAGCCGGCCGTGCTCAACAACGGCCTGCGCGTCATGGTCCCGCCCCATATCGACGCCGGCACCCGCATCGTCATCCTCACCGACGACAATTCCTACGTCGAACGTGCGAAGGACTGACCTGCGGCGGCGCTCCGCGCCGACAAAACTCCCCGGTGG
>CAMLKN010000316.1 GCA_946480655.1 uncultured Devosia sp.
CTCACCGACATCATCGTCGCCCTCATCTATATCGGCGTCGTCGGCTTCGCGCTCGACCGGCTCGTGGCCTTTGTCGGCACCATCGTCACCCGCGGCACCAGCGCCAGCTAAGGAGAGCCCCATGAGCTACCTGCAGATTTCAGCGGTCGGCAAGACCTTCACCCGCGGCGCCGCCACTACCGAAGTGCTCCGCGATATCAACCTCGAGATTGCCAAGGGCGAGTTCGTTTCCATCATCGGGCACTCGGGATGCGGTAAGTCCACCCTGCTCAACCTCGTCGCGGGCCTCACCGAGGTCACGACCGGCGGCATCATCCTCGAGAATGCCGAAGTTCATCGCCCCGGCCCGGATCGCGCCGTGGTGTTCCAGAACCACTCGCTACTGCCCTGGCTGACTGTCTATGAAAACGTCAATCTGGCTGTTTCCAAGGTCTTTGGTCGCAGCAAGTCTGCCGCTGAACGCCATGACTGGATCATGGACAATCTGAACCTGGTGCAGATGGCCCACGCCAAGGACAAGCGCCCGACCGAAATCTCGGGCGGCATGAAGCAGCGCGTCGGCATTGCCCGGGCCCTGGCCATGGAGCCCAAGATCCTCCTGCTCGACGAGCCTTTCGGCGCCCTCGACGCCCTCACCCGCGCGCACCTGCAAGACCAGATGATGGAAATCCACCAGCGCCTGGGCAACACCATGATCATGATCACCCATGATGTGGACGAGGCCGTGCTGCTCTCGGACCGCATCGTGATGATGACCAACGGCCCGGCGGCCACGATTGGCGAGGTGCTCTCCGTTCCGCTCGAGCGGCCGCGTCGCCGCATCGAGCTCGCCTCCGACCGAACCTATCTCAAGTGCCGGGAGGCCGTGCTCAAGTTCCTTTACGAACGCCACCGTTTCGTCGAGGCAGCCTAAGGGCTAAAAATTGTGCATAAACGACCAAAACAGCCGCAATGCCCAATTTATGAACACGATGCCGACCGCTTGAGCCGGCATCTGCACCAGCCAGCAATTGGCACCCCCACCATCTATCAGCCTAAATAACTGCAATAACTAGATAAATTTCGGAACCACAGAGTTGGCACGGTTCCTGCAATAAGAGCACCAGACGAGCTCCTCCCCAAGACGCTCTCTAAGATCGACGTCCAAGGTTGGGCGTTCAAAGGCAAGGCTGCCAACAGGTACTCATCGGTCCAGCACCGGTGGCGTGTCGGTTGGCAGCCTTTTTGTTTTCAGGTTCAAACGGAGCCAACCCGATGACACAGGCCCCACTCGCCACGCGCGCTGCAGATCTCGTCCGGAACAACCGGGCGCTGACGCTCTCTACCATCGCCTTCACCGTCTGCTTTGCCGTCTGGACGATCTTTTCCATCATCGGCGTGTCCCTCAAGGACCAGCTGGGGCTGAGCGAAACCCAATTCGGCCTTCTGGTCGGCACGCCCGTCCTCACGGGCTCGCTGGTCCGCATGGTCCTGGGCATCTGGACCGACCGCAAGGGCGGGCGCCTGGTCTATACGCTGACCATGCTGGCTGCCGCCGTCGCCACCTTCCTCCTGGCCTTCGCCCAGACCTACGAGCAACTGCTGCTCGCCGCACTCGGCGTAGGCCTTGCCGGCGGCTCGTTTGCGGTGGGCGTGGCCTATGTCTCGCGCTTCTATCCTGCCGGAAAGCAGGGCACGGCGCTGGGCATATTCGGCGTCGGCAATGTCGGCGCGGCCGTCACCAAGTTCGCGGCGCCCTTCGTCATGCTGGCCTGGGGCTGGCAGTCAGTCGCCGTCATCTGGGCCGCCGCTCTTGTTGTCATGGCCGCCGTCTTCTGGTTCTCGACCGAGGACGACCCTGTCACCATCCGCCGCCGCGAGCAGGGCGAGAGCTATACCCCCCGCAGCCTCGGCAGCGAATTTGCGCCCCTGCGCAATCCTCAGGTCTGGCGCTTCGCCCTCTACTACTTCTTCGTCTTCGGCGCCTTCGTTGCCCTGACCCTGTGGCTCCCGCGCTACCTGATCGGTGTCTATGGCTTCGACATCAAGACGGCCGGCGCCATTGCCGCGGCCTACTCGATCCCCGCCAGCATCTTCCGGGCCTATGGCGGCAGCCTCAGCGACAAGATCGGGGCTCGCACCGTGCTCTACTGGACCTTCGGTGTCTCGGCAGTCTGCGCCTTCTTCCTTGCCCTGCCTGCCACAGATTCGGTCATTGCCGGCATTGACGGACCTGTGGCCTTCCATTTCGAGATCGGCCCCATGGCCTTCATCGTCCTGGTCTTCGTGCTCGGCTTCTTCATGAGCCTCGGCAAGGCTGCCGTCTTCAAGCACATCCCCGTCTACTATCCCGACAATGTCGGGGCCGTGGGTGGTCTTGTGGGCATGATCGGGGGCCTTGGCGGGTTCCTGCTGCCCCTTCTCTTCGGTTTCCTCAACGATCTCACAGGCCTCTGGACGAGCTGCTTCATGGCGCTCTTCGTCCTGATCATCGTGTCGCTGGGGTTGATGCACTCCGCCGTGCGTCGTCGCGAGCGCCAGCTCGTCGCGCAGCCGGCCTGACCCTCTTTCTGGAGTAAGAGCAAATGGAAAAACTGGTCGTCGTTGGTGCAGGCATGGCCTCTGGCCGCGCCCTTGAGCACATCTTCGAAGAAGCCCCGGGCCGGTTCGACGTGACGCTGTTCGGTGCCGAGCCGCGCGGCAACTACAACCGGCTCATGCTCTCCCCGGTCCTGGCCGGCGAGAAGGAATATGAGCAGATCATCACTCACGACGCCGCCTGGTATCGTGAGCATGGCGTTCATACCCGGTTCGGCGAGACTGTCACGGCCATTGATCGGCAGCGCAAGGTCGTCATCTCCAAGAGTGGCGAGACGCCCTACGACAAGCTGATCATCGCCACCGGCTCGGCGCCCTTCATCATCCCCCTGCCCGGCAAGGACCTGCCCGGCGTCATGGCCTTCCGCGATCTCGACGACG
>CAMLKN010000317.1 GCA_946480655.1 uncultured Devosia sp.
TCGCCAGGACGCCAACAAGCGAAGCAAATCCGACCAGGAGGGCGACATCGGCAAAATGGATAGGATTGGCCACCATCTCACCTGCCCGGGTCGTCCCGGTTGCCTGCACCTCGAACATTGCCATGATCGCGGCGCCGCTTGCGCCGCAAAGCGCAAGGACGCCGACGAGCAGTGCAACCTCGGAGCGCCCGCTTTCCCGCAGGAGTGTCACCAGCGGCCAGACCGCCAATAGCGGCGCGAAATAGACCAGTCCAACCAATCCTTCAATGCCGGCGCTGACCCCATAGGCTACCCCAACCAAGCCGAGACCGGTCAACTGCATCCAGACGATCGGACGCCGAACCTGGACTATCGCCTCTGGCCACATCAGCAAGAGACCGATGGCACCGGCAGCCAGGAACAGCGTATTCCCCGCCTCGGGTGCCACAGGCGCCATGGCCAGGACAGCGATGAGGGCAATGAGGGGGACGATGCTTTTGAGGCTTTGGGTCATGGTCCTCCCATATCGGGGCTTCCATGGGGCCGCAAGCGACTACCCCATTCCGCCCGCGCCACTGGACCCAAGCGGTGCTGCGAAATGGTCACAGCCAGAAAGGTTTGCACATTCTTCATTGCCCGGCTTTAGATTGAACGGTAATTTATCGTCCACGGGCGTTTCGGCTTTGGACGGCGTTGCGTTTTCTGAAGTCAGTATAGTGTGGCCATGTCATCTTCGGGTTCCAAAGCACTGCATGTGAGAGGGACCTCCTGGTGAGCCCGGTCTGGCGCGCCTGGCTATTGGGGTCGATCGCACTCGCCGGCATCGGCCTGGCTGCGCCGGTTTCCGCCCAGGGCCTGTTGCCGCAGGACTTCTTCTCCGCGCCCATCGACCCTGCCGCACCGACTGCCATCGAGGCCGAGGAACTCGTCTTCGACTCCGTCAGCAATGTCATCACCGCACGCGGTGATGTCGTCCTGCGCGTCAGCGGCTATGTGCTGACCGGGCAGGAACTCGTCTATCGGCGCGCCGATGGCACGATGCAGCTGATCGGCGACGTGACCGTCACCGATCCCGCAGGCAATGTCTCGCGCAGCGACACGCTGGACCTGACCGATGGGCTCAAGCGGGTCGTGCTCGATAGCATGACGCTGACCGCCTATGACGGCTCGCGCATCACAGCGGATAGCGCGGAATTCGACCAGGTCCTCGATTCCATCCTGACCAATGCAAAATACGCCCCCTGTGGCGACTGTGTGGGCCCGCAGGGACAGCGGATCGGCTGGTCGATCAGCGCGGCGCGCATTGTCCAGAACAGCGAGGACAATTCCATCACGCTCGAGCAGCCCAGCATCGCATTGTTGGGCATCCCGGTCGCCTGGCTGCCCTATCTGTGGCTGCCGGACATGAGCAACGAGGCGCTCGACAGCATTCCCAAGCCGAGCCTCGGCTATACCGAGGAGATCGGCGTCAAGGCGGAGCTACCCTTCACGGTCTACTCGACCCGCAACACGAGTGTGATCCTGTCGCCGACCCTGCTCAGCCGTCAGGGCTTCCTGATGGGGGCCGAGTGGATCCAGCGCTTTGATCGCGGCTCGTTCCGCATCAAGGCTTCAGGGCTGTACCAGTTCGACAAGATGGCCTTCACTTTCGCTGATGCGCAGCGAGACTGGCGCGGCGCCGTGCAGGCCGATGGAGAATTCCGGCCGGTCGAGGACTGGGCCGTCGGCGCGGCCTATTCTGCCTTCACCGACAGCGCCTATTTCGCCGACTACCTGCTCGATCCACGCCGCTCGGCGGTCAATGAAATCTATGCGACCCATTTGACCGACGATACCTATGTCGATGCCCGCATCCAGCAGTTCAATCTTCTGGGCGACAACACGCAGCAAACGCGCGACCAGCAGGGCATCGCACTGCCCAATATTCAGGTTGTACGCAGCTTTACCTTGCCTGATGGGGCAGGGCGTGTCGAAGTCGAGGGACGGCTTCTCGCCATGTCTCGCGCCGCCGACTCGACCACCACCGTCAATGGCATTCCCTACGACTATGGCTATGCCGGCAATCGTATCCACGGCATGGCCCAGGCCAGCTGGCAGAATCAGTGGATCGCGGGCGGCGCGGTGGTCACGCCCTTCCTGGGGCTGCGGCTCGATGGCGCCAGCTATGATGGCGGTAGCGCTCTCGCCTCGGCGCCGGCAGCGCAGACGCTGTTGAGCGCCACGCCGATCGCCGCGCTTGATGTCCGCTACCCATTGGCTGCCTATGGCGGCGGTGTGACGCATCTGATCGAGCCCATTGCCCAGATCGTCTATCGCGGTGCCTCCGATACCGCGCCCGGAATCACCAACGAGGACTCCCAGAGCCTGGTCTTCGACGACACCAATGTCTTCAGCTACAACCGCTTCACCGGCATTGACCGGCAGGAGACCGGTCTGCGCCTCAATGTCGGCGGCCGTTATCTGGCGACCATTGACGACGGCAGCTATGTCGAGCTGGTCGGCGGCCAGTCCTTCCAATTGGCGGGCACGAACGCCTTTGCCCTCCCCAACCGTCAGCAGGTGGGTGTGGGCTCGGGCCTGGAGAATGCTGCGTCCTATGCGGTTCTGGGCGCCTATGGCGTTCTCGCCGACACGTTCAAGGCCGGCGCCAAGCTGCAGGTCGATACCTCGTCGTTGAATGTCAGCCGCGCCGGGCTGGGCGTGAGCTACAGCCGTGATGGATGGTCGGGGGCGCTCAACTATGGCTACGCCGCGGCTACCCCTGCGACCGGCAATATCCGCGACATGCACGAAATTGGCGCCGAGCTCTCCGTGCCGGTCGCCGAATACTGGACCGTGTCCGGCAACGCCTATTGGGACATCAATGCCGGCAGCTACCTGCAGGTGGGCGGCGGCGTGACCTACAATGACGGCTATCTGGTGCTCTCCGGCGCGCTCACCCGCACCGGCCCCACGCACAGTTC
>CAMLKN010000318.1 GCA_946480655.1 uncultured Devosia sp.
ACCTTGCCGAGATAGGGATAGACGATGCAGACGCGGCCATCGTCGTTCTCGAAGAAGATCATGTGCCCATCAAGGGCCGCATAGAGTTCGGGGTGATCGAGCACGATATGCGAGCCCTTGGTGCCCGAGACATAGCGGCCGGATTTGGCGCCCTGCCCGCCCAGGCTCTCAAGTGACTCGTCGAGCCAGGCGCCAGTGGCATTGACCAGCACCTTGGTAGAAACCGGACACTCTTGCCCCGTGAGCCCGTCGCGAATGACATAGCCGCCGTCGCGCCTTACGAGTTCGGCATAGTTGAGGGCCAGGCTGGCCGGAGCCGCGCGGTCCGTATCGAGCAGCAGTTCGATGGCGAGCCGTTCGGGATGACTGATCCAGGCGTCGAAATAGGTGGCCGAGCCGCGCAGCCGTGGCGTCAGGCGCGGCCAGTGCTGCAGGGTTTCAGCGGCGCTCTGGAAATGGTGCGGCGGCAGCCGGCGATGCTTGCGGGTAATCCAGTCATACATCGAGAGCCCCACCTTGAGCGCCAGCGCCCCGCGCCGCGCCGGTGGGGTGGAAAAGCCGAGGAAGCTGATCGCGCCGTTGAGCAGGCCCGAAAATGTCGAGGTGATCGGCACGGTCGTGGGCAACGGGCGCACCATATGCGGCGCATTGGCCAGAAGCGCATCGCGCTCCGCCAGGGACTCGCGGACCAGCGCGAACTCGCCGTTTTCGAGGTAGCGCAGCCCGCCATGGATCATGCGCGACGGGGCGGCGCTGCAACCAGACGAGAAATCATTGCGCTCGACCAGCAGCACCCGCAGACCCTGCAGCGCCAGTTCCCGGAAGACGCCGATGCCGTTGATCCCGCCACCGACCACCACCACGTCGAAAGCGGCATCGGCACGGATCTGATCGAAGCTTTCCTGACGTGATTTAGGCAATGGAAGTCCCTCCGCTGTCTTGCGACAGCGCTTGAAGTGCTCTTGGCGATGTAGGCTTGGCGCTAGGCGTCGAGTGCTGAAAGATGCCTGGTCACGGCGTCATCCATGGTTCGAACATCCTGCTCGCTCAGTCGTATTCGGGCCGCTGCGGCATTCTCCCGCGCCTGTTCGGCACTGCGGGCGCCACACAGGGCGAAGGTTATGCCCGGCCGCTGCACGGTCCATGCGATGACCAGTTGCGACAGCGTTGCATCATGCGCCAGGGCGATCGGAGCGATGTCCTCCATCAGCGCCGCCACCTTGGCCCGGTTGGCCGCCGAGAAATGCGGGTCGGTGCGCCGCTGGTCGTCGCCGCCGAACTGGCGATCCGGACCAACCTTGCCGGTCAGGAGGCCACGCGACAGCGAGGAGTAGCTGAGGACGGAAATCCCGTTCTCCCGGCAGAGCGGCAGGAGACTGGTCTCGAGCCCGCGTTTGGCCATGGAATACTCTTCCTGGATGGCGTCGAGCTGGCCAGCGGCGATGTAGGCCTGCAAGTCATCCACCGAGACATTGGACGCCCCGATCGACCCGATCTTGCCCTGGCGCTTGAGGTCTTCAAGAGCATCCATGGTTTCGGCAATGGGGGTCGTCGGATCCTGCCAGTGGGTGATGTAGTGGTCGATATGGTCGGTCCCGAGACGCCGGAGGCTCTGCTCGACTTCATAGAAGATCGCGTCGCGGCCGAGATAGCGATGGACCGGCTTGCCGTCATAGTCGAAGAAGTGACGGCCCTTGTCGGTGTGCCAGACCAGGCCGCACTTTGTGGCAATCACCACTTCGTCGCGGCGGCCCTTGATGGCGCGGCCGACCAGTTCCTCGGCAAGGCCCTGGCCATAGGCCGGCGCCGTATCGATCAGGGTCGAGCCCTCGTCGATGGCCGCCTGGATGGCGGCGATGGACTGGGCCTCGTCGGTTCCGCCCCACATCCAGCCGCCAATGGCCCAGGTCCCCAGCGCGACGGGCGAGGCCTTGATCGTCGAGGTGCCGATGCGGCGCTTTTCGAGTTCACGCAACATTGGCTTCACCCTGCACCCGCTCCAGGACCTGGCTGGCGGTTTCTTCGTCGACGACCAGCGCGTTGAGATATCCCCCGTTGAGGACGGCCCGGATCGGCAGCACCTTGTCGGCACCTGCCGCCACGCCGATTACCTTGCGGCAATTGGCGAGGTCACCCGGCGCCAGCGCGACCAGACGGGAATTGAGGGCGTAGTCGGCGATCGAACCCGTCTCGTTGACGAGATGAGCGAGGAACTCAGCGACCACGCCGCTGCGGATCAGCTTCTCCCGGTCGGCGGTGGAGTCCGGATGGAGATCATAGTAGCTCGACCCGGCCGTCTGGATGGAGCCGATACCCACCATGGCAATGGCGGCCTGCCGCGCCAGGGTGAGCGTCTCCTTGACCGAGGGCAGAGCCATGAGCATGTCGCGCTGCTCGACGCTTTCGGCGAAAAGCGGTGCATGCATGAGATGCGTCTGGCCCCCGAGGCGCTCCGCCATGCGCGAGGCCAGGTGGTTGACGTCGGTATGGTACTTGCCCTGAACGCCCCCGGTCAGCGGCACGACGGTGATGTCGAAGCTGCGTTCGGGTTCGAGATTGTCGACGACCGCGCTCATCGCCTTGCCGCCGGTGATGGCGATGACGTCGCCGTCGCGCAGCGATTCCAGCAACTGGTTGGCGGCGGCGCGGCCCACCTGCTTGAGCGTTGTGTCGAGATTGCCCGAAATGGTAGGCGTGACGATCGCGTTGGTCAGCCGTGTCGCCTTGACCAGGAGCTTCTCGATTTCCATCAGCCGCTGGAAGGGCGACTCGATC
The DNA here is from genome assembly GCA_946480655.1 of uncultured Devosia sp. The sequence continues at coordinate 2,776 of CAMLKN010000318.1, forward strand.
TCGATCCGGACCATGCCCTGCTTGCGGCCCTGCGCGATCAGGCGGTTTACCTTCGAGGTCGACAGGTTCAGCATTTCGGCAATGTCGGACTGCTTGAGGCCCTCCAGGAAATGCATCACCAGCACGGTATGAATCTGACGTGCGGATTCGAACTCGCTGTTGTCCG
>CAMLKN010000319.1 GCA_946480655.1 uncultured Devosia sp.
AGTTCCACAGGGCTGTAAAAGTCTTCAAGAAGGGCTTTGACGGACTGCTGACCTATGCGGTCAAGTGCAACCCCTCGCCCCACATCATTGCGCAGCTGCATCGCGAGGGTCTCAAGGCTTTCGACGTGGCCTCGAATACCGAAATGGAACTGGTGCGGGACTACGCCCCCGGCGCCGTCATGCACTACAACAACCCGATCAAGAACAAGCGCGAGATCGAACGCGCCTATGAAGAGTTCGGCGTCCGCAGCTTCACCATCGACCATCCGCAGCAGCTCGACCAACTCGCCGCCGTGGTCTCGCCGTCCCGCGATGTGGAAGTGACCACACGCTTCAAGGCCGGCAAGGCGCTCAAATCCTATGACTTCGGCATCAAGTTCGGCGTCATGGAACAGGGTGCGGCCGAAATCGTCACTGCCGTCGAGAAAATGGGTTATACGCCCAGCCTCTGCTTCCATGTCGGCAGCCAGTGCGAGGATGCCTATGCCTATGAGCGCCACATCGCGGCGGCCTCGCGCATCGTCGAGGAGAGCGGCATCGAACTGAAGCGCCTCAATATCGGCGGTGGCTATCCGGCCCCCTACCCGACCAGCGAAGCGCCGCCGATGGACTACTATTTCGAGACCATCGCCCAGGCCGTTTCCGACCACTTTGGCGACAAGAACAAGCCCGAACTGATCATCGAGCCCGGCCGGGCGCTCGTGACCTCGTCGACCTCGCTGCTGCTGCGCGTCAAGCACCAGCGCGGCGGCCAGTCCGTCTATGTCAATGACGGCGCTTATGGTTCGCTGATGGAAGTCAAGTTCATGCACTTCACTCCGCCGGTCCGCGTCTGGCGCGGCCCGCGCCTGCATGACAATGACGGCGAATTCTCCGAGTTCACGATCTGGGGCCCCACCTGCGACAGCTACGACGTGCTGCCCCAGGTCTTTACCCTTCCGGCCGACATCGACGAGGACGACTGGATCGAGTTCGGCCTGATGGGCGCCTATACCCAGGCCTCGCTGACCCCGTTCAACGGCTTCGACCGCCGCGACCAGTATTGGGTCGAGGAAGTCTATACCGGCAAGGACATGGCCCCGGCCGAATAAGGCCGACGCAACCGTCAAGGAAGGGGCTGCTTCATCGCGACTGAAGCGGCCCCTTGTCTTTAGGGGATCGCCATAGGGCGGGGGCTAATTGGTCCTTGGCCGTAGCAGCCCGAATCGAATTCCGGTCTCGGCCGCACTCAGGATCGCCTCGTCGACGCTGTGATAGGCGCGCCCCAGCAAAGCTTCGCCCTTGCTGCCGTCAAAGTGCTTCTCATTGCCGACATCGTTGATGATCTGCCGGGTCGGGCCACCAAAGGCAGCAATGATGCGGATGATCCAGTCCGGAACGACACGGCTGGTCACCGGATAATCAGGATAGGCCTTGCGCAGGACTTCGGCGACCCGCTGGAAGGTCATATAGGGCCCCGTGCAAAGATAGCGCTGGTCAATGCTTTCGGGCTTCTGCAAGGCCGCCAAATGCATGGCAGCGACATCGCGGACATCGCTAATGGCAAAGCCGATGCGCGCCAGGGCGGGCGTCGAGCCATCGAGCAGTCCGGTGACCATGCCCAGCGAGATCGAGGTGTCCGGATCGGTAGCTGGGCCCAGGATCGCGCCGGGATGAATGGTCGTCAGCTCCATGCCGTGCAACCGGCAGAAGTCCCAAGCCGCGCGTTCGGCCCTGGTCTTGCCGATACAATAGGCCCAGGTGTGCCGCATTCCGTCCAGATTGGTGAAATCATCCTCGGTATAGCGCCGGACGCCCCTGTCGTGCCCCAGGCCGTAACCGACCGTGGCGATGGACGAGGTCATGACAATCCGCTTGATGCCCGCAGCTTCCGCAAAGGCCAGAACGCGCTCGGTGCCCTCTATGGCCGGGCGCACCACGATATCGGGATCCCTGGGTTCGACGGCCACGATCGTCGCCGCCACATGCATGACGGCCGCAACATCGATCATGGCCTCCCGCCAGCCGTGGTCATCGAGAAGGTCCGCCTCGACCAGTTCCAGGGCGGCCTCCCGGCCCGGCGCCAGGACCGCCACAGCAGCCCATATGCCCGGCACCTTGGCTTGTCCGCGCACCGTGCCCCGCACGGCATAGCCCGCCCGCAACAGCTCGCCGATCACATGCTTGGCCACGAAACCGGATGCCCCGGTCACCAATATGCGGTCCATTGCCTCCCCCAAAACAAAAGAGGCGGCCACGACAAACGCGACCGCCTCATTTCAATGTTCTGCCGTCAAGACTTATGCCGCTTCGGCTTCGTCGTCCTGGGTGAAGACCGGACCGGAATCCTGGCCCTTGGCATCGACGTCACGATCGACGAACTCGATCACGGCCAGCGGGGCGTTGTCGCCATAACGGAAGCCGGCCTTGAGGATGCGGATGTAACCGCCCTGGCGTTCGGCATAGCGCGGGCCGAGCACGGCGAAGAGCTTGGCAACCTGGGCTTCATCGCGGATCTGGGCGATGGCCTGGCGGCGGGCATGCAGGTCGCCGCGCTTGCCCAGGGTGATGAGCTTCTCGACGATGGGACGCAGGTCCTTCGCCTTGGGAAGCGTGGTGACGATCTGTTCGTGCTTGATCAGCGCGGCCGACATGTTGGCAAACATCGCCTTGCGGTGCGATGCGGTCCGGCTGAACTTGCGGCCTCGGGAAGCGTGGCGCATGGGTTATCTCCTAAAGTCTGGTCAGCGCCGGATCAGTAATGATCTTCGTAGCGCTTGGCGAGGTCATCGATATTCTCGGGCGGCCAGTTGGCCACGTCCATCCCGAGATGAAGCCCCATCTGTGCCAGGACTTCCTTGATTTCGTTGAGCGACTTGCGGCCGAAATTCGGGGTCCGCAGCATCTCGGCTTCCGTCTTCTGGATCAGGTCGCCGATATAGACGATGT
>CAMLKN010000320.1 GCA_946480655.1 uncultured Devosia sp.
ATGTCGCTGATCGGGTCCGCAAGATCGTTGTGGAACACCTCAATGTGGATGCCGAAAAGGTCACTGAAAAGGCCAGCTTCATCGACGATCTGGGCGCGGACTCCCTGGATCAGGTCGAACTGGTGATGGCTTTCGAGGAAGAATTCTCGGTCGAGATCCCCGATGACGCTGCCGAGTCGATCCAGACCTTCGGCGACGCCGTCGCCTTCCTGACCAAGGCCACCAGCTAAGCTGGGACCAGGCCGCTGACCATGGAATTGCGCCGAGTCGTCGTAACCGGACTGGGACTAGTCACGCCGCTGGGTTGTGGTGTTGAAGCCACCTGGGCCAACATCCTTGCCGGCAAGAGTGGCGCCAAGCGTATCGACGATTTCGAGATCGACGATATTGCCTGCCAGATCGCCCATCGTATTCCGCTCGGGGACTATGCCGATGGCAAGTACAACCCCGACGAGTGGATGGAGGTGAAGGAGCAGCGCAAGGTTGATCCCTTCATCGTCTATGCCATGGCTGCGGCACAGCAGGCCATCGAGGATGCCGGCGTCGAGCCCAAGACCCAGGAAGAGCAGGAACGCACCGGCGTCCTGATCGGCTCGGGCATTGGCGGCATTGGCGGCATCTACGATGCCTCCATCACGCTGCACGAAAAGGGGCCGCGTCGCATCAGCCCCTTCTTCATTCCCGGACGCCTGATCAACCTGGCCGGCGGCCAGGTCTCGATCCGCTTCGGTCTCAAGGGCCCGAACCATTCCGTGGTGACCGCCTGTTCGACCGGCGCCCATGCCATTGGTGACGCTGCCCGTCTCATCGCCCTGGGCGATGCCGATGTGATGGTCGCCGGCGGTACGGAAAGCTGCATCAATCGCCTGTCCATGGCCGGCTTCTCTGCGGCCCGCGCCATGTCGACCGGCTTCAACGACAACCCTACCGCCGCCTCGCGGCCCTATGACAAGGACCGTGATGGTTTCGTCATGGGCGAGGGCGCTGGCATTGTCGTGCTCGAAGACTACGAGCGGGCCAAGGCCCGCGGCGCCAAGATCTATGGCGAAGTGATCGGCTATGGCCTTTCGGGCGATGCCTATCACATCACTGCCCCGTCGCCCGATGGCGATGGCGGTTTCCGCGCCATGAGCGCGGCGATCAAGCGCGCCGGCATCTCGGCCTCCGAAATCGACTACATCAATGCCCATGGCACCTCGACCCCGCTGGGTGACGAGATCGAACTGGGCGCGGTCACCCGCGTCCTGGGCGATGCGGCTCCCAAGGCGGTTATGAGCTCGACCAAGTCGGCTGTTGGTCACCTTCTGGGTGCGGCCGGTTCGGTGGAAGCCATCTTCTGCCTGCTCGCCATGCGCGATGGCATTGCCCCGCCGACCCTCAATCTCGATAATCCCTCCGTCGAGACTGCGATCAATCTTGTGCCGCACAGGCCGCTCAAGAAGGAAATCAACGTGGCGCTGTCCAACAGCTTCGGCTTCGGCGGCACCAATGCCACGCTGGTGATGCGCAAGGTCAGCTAAAATTCTGCGAAAATTTTAGGGGGCACGTCGCCGGCAAGGCGATGTGCCCCTTGTTTTTGGCCCGAGCCATTGCGAACAATGCCGGTGCCCCGCCACATTCTGGCGCAAGAACAATGACAATCAGGCCTTAGGCCGGAATCGCACGCGACAGGGATGAGATGAACGACCGCAGGAACAGGCGCCGCCGCCGCTCGGGCAATGGCTTGATCGACATCCTCAATGGACTTCTCACCCTGCTGGTCATTGGCCTCGTCGTTATCGGCGGCGGGGTCTTCTACGTTGCCTCGCAATATTACGGGGACGGTCCCACCCGCGAGGATCGCGTCTTCCGCGTCGAATCGGGCAACACGCTTTCGACGACCGCGGGGCGCCTCGAAGAACAGGGCTTCATCACGAATTCCTTCATCTTCAGCCAGTTCGGCAGTCGCGTCGAGGAAAGCGCTGTGGTCAAGGCGGGTGATTTCAACATTCCCGCTGGCGCCAGCATGTCCGAAATCCTCAAGGAACTGACGACCGGCAATCCGTTGCGCTATGCCGTCACCATTCCCGAAGGCTGGACCGTCTGGCAGGCCGTCAACCGCATCAACAACGATGACCAACTGACCGGCTCCATTGGCCAACTGCCGCAGGAAGGCTCCATCCTGCCGGGCAGCTACGACTATGTCCCGGGCGACACCCGCCAGTCGGTTCTCGACAAGATGCAACTGGCCATGACCGAGGCGCTGGCCGAAGTCTGGGAGAGCCGGCAACCCGATTTGCCGCTCGAATCGCCGGCCGAACTGCTGACCCTGGCCTCCATCGTCGAGAAGGAAACCGGCATTGCCAGCGAGCGCCCGCAGATCGCGGCAGTCTTCGTCAATCGCCTGCGCGAGGGCATGCGCCTGCAGTCCGACCCGACCATCATCTATGGCATCACCAAGGGCCAGTCGACGCTCGACCGTGGCATTCGCCGCTCCGAGATCGAAGAGGCGACGCCCTACAACACCTACCAGATCGACGGCCTGCCGCCGACACCGATCGCCAATCCGGGCATCGAGGCCCTGCGCGCCGTCGCCAATCCCGACGACCACGACTACCTCTATTTCGTGGCCAAGGGCGCGACACCCAGCGAGGGACACGTCTTTGCCGAAACCTATGCCGAGCATCAGGACAATGTCGCCCGCTACCGCGAGATAGCCGCGGAGGCTGCGGCCCAGGCCGAGGCCGAGGCGGCCCGTCAGGCCCTCGAGGCCGAGCAGGCGCAAGCGGCTGAAGGCGAAGCGCAGCAGTGAGCGCCGCGCTCGCCAGCATGACCGGTTTTGCCCGCGCCGAGCGGCAGGCCGGACCCCTGCGCGCGCGCGTCGAACTCAAGTCCGTCAACGGCCGCGGCCTCGACATGCGCCTGCGGCTCTCGCCGGGTCTCGA
>CAMLKN010000321.1 GCA_946480655.1 uncultured Devosia sp.
GACGGCTATCTCAACCTCTGGTATCAGGGCCACGAAATCGAGAAGCGCTGGACCAACCTGCGCGACCGCCACGAGCTCTACAATGCCGGGCACCTGCTCGAAGGCGCCATCGCCTATTATCAGGCCACCGGCAAGCGCCAGTTGCTCGACGTGCTCGAACGCTATCTCGACCACATCCGCACCGTCTTCGGCACCGGCCCCGGCCAGAAGCGCGGCTATGACGGCCACCAGGAAATCGAGCTGGCCCTGGTCAAGCTCTACCGCCTCACCGGCGAGCGCAAGCAACTCGATCTGGCATCCTACTTCATCGACCAGCGCGGGGCCGAACCGCACTATTTTGACCAAGAGGCCGTCGCCCGCGGCGCCGACCCCAAGGACTTTCACTTCTACAACAGCGGCAATCACCAGTATTCCCAGTCGCACAAGCCCGTGCGCGAGCAGGACAAGGTGGTCGGCCATGCCGTGCGCGCCATGTATATGTATTCGGCCATGGCGGACCTTGCCGCCGAACTGGAAGACCCGAGCCTTCGCCATGCCTGCGAAGTACTGTGGAGGGATGTCACCACCACCCGCATGTATGTGACCGGCGGCTTCGGTCCTTCGGCCTCCAACGAGGGTTTTACCACCGACTACGACCTGCCCAACGACACGGCCTATTGCGAGACCTGCGCCTCCATTGCCTTCGTCTTCTGGGCCCAGCGCATGCTCAATCTCGATCTCGACGGCCATTATGCCGAGCTGATGGAACTGGCCCTCTACAATGGCGTGCTCTCCGGTCTCAGCCGGGATGGCACCAACTATTTCTATGAGAACAAGCTCGAAAGCGACGGCAGCCACCGTCGCTGGCCCTGGCACCCCTGCCCGTGCTGCACGATGAACGTGTCGCGCCTCGTAGCCTCCGTTGGCGGCTACTTCTATTCGGTTGGCCCCGATACCATCGCCATCAACCTCTATGGCGGCAACAGTGCGACCCTCGAACTCGACGGCCGCCGCATCCGCATCGAGGAAAGTTCCCTGTATCCGCTCTCCGGCAAGATCCAGATCAGCGTTCATCCCGATGGCCATGGCCCGTTCACGCTGAAGCTGCGCATCCCCGCCTGGGCCGGGGACGCTTTCGCCAACCTCAACGGCAATCCCGTCGATGTGCCGGGCCAGACCGAAAACGGCTATCTCACCATCACCCGCGACTGGATCGAGGGCGATGTCATCGACCTCGACCTGCCCATGCCACCACGCCGCATCTACGCCAATCCCAAGGTGAAGATGGACCGGGGCCGTGTGGCCCTCGCACGCGGACCCCTGGTCTATTGCGCAGAGCAGGTCGACAATTCCGCGCCCGTAGCGGATTTGGTTCTGCCGCGCGACGCCGCGATCAGCGAGAAGCTTCGTCCCGACCTATTCGATGGTGTGATGACCCTGGTCGCCGAAGCGCGGAACCTGGCCGGCGACGACTGGGGCAACGATCTCTACCGCACCAGCCCGCCCACCCCGCCACCGACCACGCTCACGGCCATCCCCTACTATCTTTGGGCCAATCGCGAGCCTGGCCCCATGCAGGTCTGGCTTCGGGAAAGCTGAAACGACAACGGGGCCCGAAGGCCCCGTTTCAATTTCCTTGCGCGGCCCGCTCAGCCGGCCGCGGTATAGGCCGTCTTGACCACGGTGAAAAACTCGGCCGCATACTTGCCCTGTTCGCGCGGGCCGTAGGACGAGCCCTTGCGGCCGCCGAACGGCACGTGGAAGTCGACGCCAGCGGTCGGCACATTGACCATCACCATGCCGGCCTCGGCATTGCGCTTGAAGTGCGTGGCATATTTCAGGGACGTGGTGACGATACCGGCCGAGAGGCCAAACTCGGTGTCATTGGCCGTGGCGAGGGCTTCCTCGTAGTCCTTGACCTTGATGACAGCAGCCACCGGCCCGAAGATTTCCTCGCGGGCAATGCGCATCTGGTTGGTCGCGCCCACGAACAAGGCCGGCTGCAGGAAATGGCCTTCGGTCGGCGCGTTGACACGGTTGCCGCCGGCACGCAGTTCCGCGCCTTCATTGCGGCCGATGTCGATATAATCCATGTCCTGCTTGAGCTGGCTCGGATCAACCACCGGGCCGATCTCGGTGTCCTTGGCCAATGCGTCGCCCACGCGCAGGTTCTTGGTCCGCTCGCACAGGGCATCGACGAACTTGTCGTGGATACCTTCGGTCACGATCACGCGGCTCGACGCCGTGCAGCGCTGACCGGTCGAGAAGAAGGCCGACTGCGCCACGGTCTCGACGGCAACCTTGAGGTCGGCGTCGTCGAGCACGATCGTCGGATTCTTGCCGCCCATTTCGAGCTGGAACTTGCGACCCACCTCGATCGAGGCGGCAGCCACACGCTTGCCGGTGCCCACCGAGCCGGTGAAGCTGATGGCATTGACGTCCTTGCTGTCCAGCATGGTCTGGCCGACCACCGAGCCCTTGCCCATGACAAGGTTGACCACGCCCTTGGGCAGGCCGGCGCGGACGAGGATGTCGACGATGGCCCAGGTCGAGCCCGGCACCAGGTCGGCCGGCTTGATGACGACCGTGTTGCCATAGGCCAGCGCCGGAGCCATCTTCCAGGCCGGAATGGCAATGGGGAAATTCCACGGTGTGATGATGCCGATAACGCCGATGGGCTCGCGCGTGATTTCGACGCCTACACCCGGACGCACCGAGGGCAGCACTTCGCCCGACAGGCGCAGCACTTCACCGGCGAAGAAGTCGAAGATCTGGGCGGCGCGGGTCACCTCGCCAATGCCTTCGGGCAGGGTCTTGCCCTCTTCACGGCTCAAAAGCTCGCCCAGTTCCTGCTTGCGGGCAGTGATTTCGTCGGCGGTCTTCCTGAGGATCGCATGGCGCTCAAGAATGCCCGAACGCGACCAGGCCGGGAACGCGGCC
>CAMLKN010000322.1 GCA_946480655.1 uncultured Devosia sp.
GCCACCAGGGTCGGCCAGTCGAAGCTGGCATCGACCTGCCAGCCGAAGCTTTCGGCCACGTCGAACTGGTCGCGGAAACGGGCGGCATAGACGTAGAGCTTCTTGGGGACGCATCCCCGAATGACGCAAGTGCCGCCAACGCGGAATTCTTCGATGATGGCGACCTTGGCGCCATAGGTTGCCGCCATGCGCGCGGCCCGCACGCCGCCCGAGCCAGCGCCAATCACGATCAGGTCGTAGTCGAATTCCATCTCAGTCCCCCGGCCACGACCCGCCGGCCCGGCCTATTCATCGTCAATTACCGATAGATAGATATGCTTCGCTTCGCACAAAAAAAGACCCCGCACAAGGCGGGGTCAATGTCGCAGCGTGGCGGGGCGATCAGAGTTCGATGCCCTGCTCGCGCAGTTCGGCGCGCACCTTGGCGAAGAACTCGGTGCGCAGATTGTTGGTATAGACCTGCAGCACGCGGCGGATATCGCCGTTGAGCTCGGAATTGGCCTGGGCCAGCTTCTGGCCGGTCGGCGACTCGTAGAAGGCGACGATTTCGGTCAGCTCTTCGAGAGTGAAATAAATGGCATAGACGCGCGCGAACTGGTCGAGCAGTTCACCCTTGCGGCCGTTATATTCCTTGATGACTTCACCGATGGCGGTGTCGGTCTGGTCCTGGATTTCCGGGTTCTGGGTCACGATCTGGCGCATCGTATCGATGCCGATTTCCACAACGGTGGTTTCGAACACGCCACCGCGATCGGTCAGGTCGATATACTTGCGGGCCATTGCCAACTGCTCGGGCGCCACTTCCTGTGCGGCCACGGGGCCGGCGACAGCAGTGACGACCAGCGCCGCAAAGCCGAGGCTGCGCGCGAGATTGCGAATATTCCAGAAAGCCATCTTGTCCCGTTCCACCCTGGTCACTCGACCTTTTGAAGTGTTTCTACGCCATTCGGCGTCGCGATATAAGCCTTGCGGCACATATTGAGGAACAATCCGTGCTGAACCACGCCCGGAATGTTCAAAAGCTCGATCGAGAGCGCTTCTGGCCGCGAAATGCGGCCAAAAAAAGCATCGAGGATGAGATGTCCACCATCGGTCTGGAATGGCTCGCCGGCCGGCGTCTCGCGCAGTTTCAATGCGCCCTCGGCCTCATGTCGCGCCATGATGTCGGCGACAGCCCGGCGCGTCGCGCCCAGCCCAAAGCGATTGACTTCAATGGGGAGCGGGAAGCGGCCGAGGGTTTCGACCACTTTTGAGCCGTCGGCGATGACGATCATGGCGTCGGAAGACGCTGCGACGATCTTCTCGCGCAGGAGAGCGCCGCCGCCGCCCTTGATGAGGTTGAGCGCAGCGTCGATCTCGTCCGCGCCATCGACGGTGACGTCGAGCTTGTCGAGGGTATCAAGGTCGGAGAGCGGAATGCCGCATTGCCGGGCTTGTGCGGCAGTGGCTTCGGACGTCGGCACGCCAACGATGTCGAGGCCAGCCGCCACCCGCTCGCCCAGGAGTTCGACAAAGTGCCGGGCCGTCGAGCCGGTGCCGAGGCCAACCTTCATGCCCGATGCGATTTCGGCGACGGCGCGCGCCGCGGCTTCGCGCTTGAGGGCCTCGCTCATGGCGCCACTCCTGTTGCAATTTCGCGGGGTGTGGCAGGCCCCAACCTCGGCTGTCAAGTCGACTTAAGGCCGGCGATCACAGTTTGGTGAAGCCGGAGTGTAACCGGCTGGCAACACAATGTGGCGATGATATCGCAGATGCGGCGGAAAAGTGGCACGACTCTTCCGGGAACTCCGCAATCAAAGTAAACAGCGCAAGTCGTCGCGGGCACGAGTCGTGCCAGCACATTCAGAGGCCAAGTGGAAGAATGAGCATCATCAAGACTGCATTAGCGATCGCCATGTCGATCCTGCTGGCAGCAAGTGTAGTCGCGCCGGCCAGTGCCGCGCTTTGGTACAATCCTGACACCAACCAGTTTGAAGAGCGCTCGGCCAGTGCGACCAATCGTGGCGGCAGTCCGATCAAGAAGCAGATCGTCGACTACGAAACCACCCAGAAGCCGGGCACCATCATCATCGAGACCGGCGAGCGCCGTCTCTACCTGGTCCTCGAAGGCGGCAAGGCGATGAAGTATGGCATCGGCGTGGGCCGCGATGGCTTTACCTGGTCTGGTACGCACCGGATTACCCGCAAGGCGGAATGGCCCGGCTGGACCCCTCCCCCGGCCATGCGCAAGCGCGTCCCGGACCTGCCGGCCTACATGCCGGGTGGCCCGAACAATCCGCTTGGCGCCCGCGCCCTCTATATCGGCTCGACCCTCTATCGCGTCCATGGCACGTCCGAACCCTGGTCCATCGGCCAGGCCGTGTCCTCGGGCTGCATTCGCCTCACCAATGAAGACGTGACCGATCTTTATGATCGCGTGCAGGTCGGCGCCAAGATCATCGTCAACCACTGATCGGGCGACAAAGAATTCGATGAAGGGCCGCCGATTTGGCGGCCCTTTGCTTTACGGGCGCTTTGCGCCGGTCCCTATCGTGGCTAGACTGTGCCCATGACTGCTTCGCCCACTCCGCAGCGCCCCCTGATCGACGGCTTTGGCCGGCGGATTTGCTATCTGCGCATTTCCGTGACGGACCGCTGCGACTTCCGCTGCGTCTATTGCATGGCGGAGGACATGACCTTCCTGCCCAAGAAGGATGTGCTGAGCTTTGAAGAGGTCGAGGCCATTGCCGGCGCCTTCATCGCCCGTGGCACTACCAAGATCCGCCTCACCGGCGGCGAGCCCCTGGTGCGGCGCGATATCATGTCGCTGGTGCGCAGCCTCGGCGGCCGGATCGGCTCGGGCCTCGACGAACTGACCATCACCACCAATGGCAGCCAGCTGGCAAAGCATGCCGAAGG
>CAMLKN010000323.1 GCA_946480655.1 uncultured Devosia sp.
GCCTTTCAAAGGTTTCTTCGCTCGGGTCTTCGCCCAGCGCCGCTTCGGCTGCCTTCAGTTCCCTATTTAGCTGAACTTTCTTGTTATGCAAGGCCAGCGCGTGGCTTAATCCGGTCTCGGCATCCACACGGGCCGTCTCCGGCCCCACTTGCCAGACGCCCTGCCGGGCCAGCGTATCGGTCATGCGCTCCAGCGCCGGCCCATGCCCGCGCACGCCCAGGGCTGCGCGCATGTCGTCCGCCGAAATATCATGATGCCGCACGGCCAGCGCCAGGATGTCGCCCAGCACCTTCTGCGCCACCGGCGTTTCGCAATCGAGCGCCGCCAGGCCCTCGAAATGGTCTTCAACCAGGGCCGGGTGATTGACCAGCGTCAGGATGATCGTGGCTTCGCGTGGGGAAGCATCGGCCACGGCCCCCGCCCGCAAGAGGCGCGAATTCCGCAAGGTATCGGAGACGACTAGCCGCGGCGTTCCGCGCGACGGATAGCCATAGGCCCCGCTCTGCCCATAGGCCGGCTTGCCGCCGCCCCGCCAGTTCTCGCGCCCGCCCTGCCGCAGCGGCGCAAAGAAGGCCTTCAATTTCTCGTCAAAAGCCTGCTGGTAGTGGAAACGCACCGTGGAATCCTGGATGCCATTGGCCCGCTCGCGCAGCCGCGCCTGCAGCGCCGCGCGCTCTTCGGGCGCCTCCGGCACGAGGCCGCCGGTCTCGAAGCTCCAGACCATGTCCGAAAGGCTGCGCGCCTTCTCGATCACCTCGGCAAAGGCGGCCCTGCCCTGCGCCTTGATGAGGTCGTCCGGATCCTGCCCTTCCGGCAGGGTGGCGATCTTCACGGTCTTGCCGGGCTTGAGATGCGGCAGGATCAGGTCGGCCGCCCGTTCTGCCGCCTTGAGCCCCGCCTTGTCGCCATCAAAGCAGAGGATCGGCGTATCGCTCATCCGCCAGAGCAGTTGCACATGCTCCTCGGTCAGGGCCGTGCCAAGCGGCGCCACGGTACCCTCGAAGCCCGCCGAGACCGCTGCAATCACGTCCAGATAGCCTTCCACGACGATGACGCTGGCGCCCTCGCGGGCCGCAGTCTTGGCGGTGAACCCGTTGTAGAGCGTCTGCCGCTTGGAAAAGAGCTCGGTTTCCGGCGAGTTGAGATACTTGGCCGGCACATCGGCGCTCATGGCCCGGCCACCGAATGCGATGACCCGCCCGCGAAAGTCGGTGATCGGGAACATGACGCGGTTGCGGAACCGGTCATAGGTCAGCGGATCGTCGTCGCGGCTGGTGACGAGGCCCGTATCCACCATGGCCTGGGCCGAAACCCCATTGGCCGCCAGGTGCTCCTTGAGCCCGTTGCGGCTGTCGGGGGCAAAGCCGATGCGAAACCGCGCCTGGCTGGCCGGCGACACGCCGCGCTCGAACAGGTACCCGCGCGCCCGCGCCCCGATATTGTGCGCCAGCGCCGCCTCGAAATACTTGGTCGCCAGTTCCATCACGTCGACCAGCGTGCGCTGCGCCGCCTCGCGCTTCTCGGTACGCTCGTCCCGCGCCGGCATCGGCACACCGGCCATGCCGGCCAGCTTCTCCACCGCCTCGGGAAAGCTCATCCCCGCCTTTTCGGTGAGGAACCGGAAATGGTCGCCGCTCGCCCCGCAGCCGAAGCAATGATAGATGCCACGCCGGTCATCGGCGTGAAAGCTCGGGCTTTTCTCGGCGTGGAAGGGGCAGCAAGCCCACATGTCGCCCTTGCCCGGCTGGCTCTTGCGCTTGTCCCATAGCACGTGCTCGCCCACCACCTGCGTGATCGGCAGGCGCTGGCGGATTTCGTCCAGGAACGTATCGGTGAAGCGCATGTGTGTTATCTAGTGCATCGAGCCGGAAAGTGCGACGCGGTTTTCGGATCAATCCGATGCGCAATCAGAAAATTCGTCCGCGCTCAGTCACAAGCAGAGAGTTTTCCACAGCCATGGCCAAGTCCACCAAGATGCCCCTGGTAGTCCTCCTGGCCCTCACAGGCGGCCCGGCACTCATGATCGGCATGACCGTGTGGTTCGTCAATGATCTGGTCCCCGCCTGCACCGTCACCGAGACGGCGCGCCTGACCTCGCCCGACAATCAGTTCGACCTGGTGACCTTTTCGCGCGATTGCGGGAACACTCCGCCCAATATCCAGGCTGCTTTGGTCCCTCCGGGCGAAGATGTCCCCTTTGATGCGGCCAGCTTCGTTTCGGTGGCTGCCGCAGTCGACCTGGCGCCGCGCTGGGATGCGCATGGCAGTATTGAAATTACCCTCCCCTCAGGGGTCGACATTCACCGCCAGGACAATTCGGTCGCGGGTATTGCTGTGATCTATCGTTAGCCAAGAAAAACTTTCAGTAGACCGGTCTACACAACGATTCTTTCCCTGATAGGCGGCGGAACTCGATAAAAAGCCCGCCGCCGCGGCTTCATGATTAATTTCGGGTTCAGAACTTAGTCGTAAAAACTGCGTATCGAAAACGTTTCTGGGTTGGACGGCCTTGAAAACACTCCGAATCGTGCAAAAAATTGCACGATCATTTGCCTCATCCATTGGAGGCAATATCGCAGTCACATTTGGGCTACTCTTACCGGTGGTTCTTGTCGGCGCCGGAGTGAGCGTCGACTTCCTGCGCGCCTATGGCGCCTATTCGGAAATGCAGGCGGAGCTCGATCTGGCTCTGATTGCAGCCATCAAGCAGATCGACAATCTGGATACCGACGACCTCGAAGAGGTCATCGAAGACTGGTTCAGCGCCCAGACGCGGCTGGCCGACTACGATCTCGGCGACATCTCGATCGACAAGAACGGTTCGACAATCACCGCCACGGCAAGCGCTGTCGTGCCGACCACGCTGATGCAATTGGCGGGGATCATGTCCGT
>CAMLKN010000324.1 GCA_946480655.1 uncultured Devosia sp.
CTCGTTCCCGATGCCACCCAGCTCGGTTTCATGCAGGTGCGCGAATTCGACTGGAACGGCGTGCCGGTGACCATTTCCCGCTCCGGCTACACGGGCGAGGACGGGTTCGAGATACTGGTGTCCAGCCACATGGCGGTGGCGCTGTGGGACGAACTGCTCTCCGACCCCCGCGTGAAACCCATCGGCCTTGGCGCCCGCGACAGCCTCAGGCTCGAAGCGGGTCTGCCGCTCTATGGCCATGACCTCGATGAGACCGTCTCGCCCATCGAGGCCGATCTCGGTTTTGCCGTTTCCAAGCGCCGCCGTGAAGCTGCCGATTTCCCGGGCGCCAGCCGCATCCTCGCCGAGCGGGAGGGTCAGCTGTCCCGCAAGCGTGTCGGCCTCCTGGTTGAAGGCGCCCCGGCCCGCGAAGGCGCTGAGATTCTCGACGCCTCCGGCGCCGCCATTGGCGTCGTCACCAGCGGCGGCTTTGCCCCGTCGCTGGGCAAGGCCATTGCCCTGGGCTTTGTCCCGCCGCAGCATGCCGCCATCGGCACGAAGCTGCAGGTCTCCGTGCGCGGTCGCGCCCAGAGTGCCGAAGTCGTGCCCACGCCTTTCGTTCCCCACCGCTATTTCCGCAAGTCAGCCTGAGGCCCCTCCCATGACCACCAAGTTCACCCCCGACCACGAATATATCCGCGTTGAAGGCACGACCGGCGTCGTTGGCATCACCACCTATGCCCAGGAACAGTTGGGCGACATCGTCTTCGTTGAACTGCCCGCCGTGGGCAAGGTTCTCAAGAAGGGCGACGAGGCCGCCGTGGTGGAATCGGTCAAGGCCGCTTCCGAGATCTACGCCCCTGTCTCGGGTACGGTCACGGAAGTCAACGATGCCCTCAACGGCGAACCGGGCCTCGTCAATGCCGATCCCGAAGCGGGCGGCTGGATGTTCAAGATCGCCATCAGCGATGCGGGCGAAATCGACACCCTCCTCGACGCCGATGGCTATGCCGAACTGACCCTCTGACCAGACCAGACCTTCATGCGCTACCTCCCCCATTCCGACCACGAACGCGCCGACATGCTCGGCGTGATCGGCGCCAGCGACATCGATGCGCTGTTCTCCGCCGTCCCCAAATCCGCCCTCAAGTCCTTCAAGCTCGACCTGCCGGCACATAGCCCGGAATTCATGGTCGAAGCCCATATGCGCGCCCTGGCCGGCAAGAACCGGGCGGGTGGCGACGGCCCGTTCTTTGTTGGCGCCGGTGCCTACCGGCACCATGTTCCGGCCACTGTCGATCACCTGATCCAGCGCTCCGAATGGCTGACGGCCTATACGCCGTACCAGCCGGAAATCTCGCAGGGCACGCTGCAGATGCTCTTCGAATTCCAGACCCAGGTGGCCAAGATTACCGGCATGGATGTGGCCAATGCCAGCCTATATGACGGCTCGACCGGCACGGCAGAAGCCGTGCTAATGGCGCGTCGCCTCACCCGCCGCAACAAGATCGTCCTGTCCGGCGGTCTGCACCCGCATTACCGCGACGTCGTGAAGGCCTATCTCAAGGACGATCCGCATCTCGAATGCCTGTCCCCCTCCCCCGAGGGCCAGGGTGACATTCTCGATCACATCGACGGCGACACTGCCGCCATCGTCATCCAGACGCCGGATTTCTACGGCCATCTGCGTAACGTCAAGGCGGCCGCCGAGGCCGCTCACGCGCAAGGCGCGCTGCTCATCGTGGTCGTCACTGAAGTCGTATCGCTGGGCCTGCTTGAGGCTCCCGGCGCGCTCGGTGCCGATATCGTGGTGGCCGAGGGCCAGTCGATCGGCAATGCCCTCAATTTCGGCGGGCCCTATCTGGGGCTCATGGCGACGAAGAAAGAGTTCATCCGCCAGATGCCGGGTCGGCTCTGCGGCGAGACCGTCGATGCAGAGGGCAATCGCGGCTTCGTGCTGACGCTTTCCACCCGCGAGCAGCATATCCGCCGCGAAAAGGCGACGTCGAACATCTGCACCAATTCGGGCCTCTGCGCCCTCGCCTTCTCGATCCATATGGGTCTGCTGGGTGAGGCTGGCTTTGTCCGTCTCGCACGGCTCAACCACGCCAATGCGATCCTGCTGGCCGACGCGCTCGGGGCGGTTCCTGGGGTAACGGTTCTCAACAAGACCTTCTTCAACGAGATGACCATTCGCGTCACCCAGCCTGCAGCGGCTCTGGTCGAGCGGCTCGCCAAGCGGGGCATCCTGGCCGGCGTCCCGGCCAGCCGCCTCCTGCCCACCGATCCTGAGGTCGACAACCTCATCATCCTGGCGGCGACCGAATTGACCACCAAGGCCGACATTGCCGCCCTTTGCGCCGCCCTGACGGAGGAACTGGCATGAGCATGAACACCCAAGGCCGCCCCACCGGCGTCGGCACCGCTGGCACCTCCGCTTCCGGCTCGGCGCTGCTGCCGGATGAACCGCTGCTGTTCGAGATTGGCGATACCGAGCATTCCGGCGTCGACCTGCCCGATGTGGACCTCCCGAGCGACCGCCTCGGCGGTTTTGGACGCAAGAGCAAGCTCGATCTGGCTGGTCTAACCGAGCCCGAGGCGATGCGCCATTATGTGCGCCTCTCGCGCCTCAATCACTCGATCGACAGCGGCATGTATCCGCTGGGCTCGTGCACGATGAAGCACAATCCGCGTCTCAACGAGAAGATGGCCCGCCTGCCTGGCTTCTCGGACATTCACCCGCTGCAGCCGGTTTCTACCGTGCAGGGCGCGCTGGAGCTGATGAACCAGCTCTCCTACTGGCTCATGACGCTGACCAATACCGCCGCCGTGGCCCTGTCGCCCAAGGCGGGTGCCCATGGCGAACTGCTCGGCATGATGGCCATCAAGGCCGCGCAGGAAGCGGCCGGCC
>CAMLKN010000325.1 GCA_946480655.1 uncultured Devosia sp.
TCAGCAGCTCATTGTAGTGCCGGAGGGTCGCGATCTCGTCGCCGGGCTTTTCAGGCAGCAGACCGCGGATGACAGACCGGCCAGAATCCACGGGCTGCACGAAATAGACCACCGTGCCGAGCCGGACCGCCATTCCCGGCAGCAGGTCGGCTGGCTGGTCATCGGGAGCGAGTCGTGCGAGGCCGGCCACCACGTCCTCCGGCGCCGCATTGACCGGCATGGGTCTTAAGGCGAACCAGGCATGGCCATCGGCGCCAGGGAAGGGCGCGAAGGGCTTTTCGTCATTGGCGGCCGACCAGACGAGGCCGAAGGCTTCGCGGATCGGGTATTTGCGGTTCTCGATGCGGCGCGCCGGGGCATCGGCGGGATGGGCCGGGATATAGGTGCAACCGGCGGACTGATTGGCATAGCGCCAGCCATGGTACTGGCACTTCAGTTCCTGGCCTTCATTGATGCCGATGGAGAGACGGACGCCGCGATGCAGGCACCGGTTTTCCCACACGTTGACGTTGCCATCATCGGCCCGCCACACAGCCAGTTCCCGGCCGAGCAACTGGCCCTGATAGACGTGGCGGAAGGGCAGGTCCTCGCTCGACGCGATGGGGTACCAGTTGGGATCGGAAAGGGAGAGCGGCATGGCATATCCGAGGTTTGATCGCGCCACGATCAAGTCATCGGTCAAGTCGAAGTCCTGGCGTACGGGACTCGATACTCTCCCTCCCCTTGACGGGGAGGGCGGGGGTGGGGTGTGCCACGAGCACCGTGGTCTATGAGGCCGCCGGGATCACTCCATAGGTTATCCCCTTCTGGCTCAGCCAGCGGCGATAGGCGATGGCGCTCTTGTCGGCGCGGATCGGGGTTTCGGCGCGCGGGTCGAGCGGCAGGCGCTTGGGATACTGGTTCTCGAGGATCGGCTTGTCCTGGCCGAAGATGGTCTGCTGGAAGCGCCTGAGATCAGTGATGGTCGAATGCGAGTCGATCATCGACTGCAAGAGATGCGCCCGGCAGCGCTCCTCGGTCATGGGCTGAAGGAAAATGCCGATGACGTCCCGGCGGCTCTCGTCTTCGGGACAGGACTTGTAGAGCACCGAGCAGAAGGGATGGGGCACGCGATAGACATATTCCACCTCCATCGCGCCCTGGGCCGACTTGGCAGCGCGTGGCTGGATGAAGCGGCATTTCGTGGCCAGGACCTCGTCGCGCTCCTCGGAGACTTCGACGTCATATTCCTTGACCTCGGTATGCGGCTCGGCGCCGAGGATGTCGGTGTGGACATAGGGGAAGTGGCCCATGTCGAGGAAATTCTCCACCGCGCGCGGGGCCGAGACGTGGATTCCGATGGAGCCGCAGCTCATGTTGACGCGATCCGGTTCGGCAAATTCCGGGATCGGGAAGAGCTCGGCCGACGGCGTGCCGAGGCAGGTCCAGGTATAGCCATAGGCGGTGCGGACCGGCAGGCGCTCGACAATGTCCTCGGGGTCGACCTCATCGCCCTGTTCTTCGTCGCCGCGCAGCCAGACGACAGGTTCCCCGTCATGGTCGCGGGTCATGGCGAGACGCGTGTCGAGCAGCAGCGTGGTCTCGACCAGGCCAATGGGCAATTCGTCGGTGGCGGCAACCACGTGCCAGAGATTGCGGGTGATGGGATCGGGCGCGTTGGGCATGGGGCAGTCTCAACTGTTCGGGTTCAGCATAGCCCGCTGGGCGCGCGGTGCCAGCACAAAGTTGGGGTGAGGGTCATGCGTTGCCGGCATGAAGGTGGACACCGGGTACAAGCAGACTTCATGGTGAGCTTGTTGAACCACGGGGTCGATGGACCCTGTGGCCGCGACTTCGTCCTTCGACAGACTTGGGATGAGGTCCAGAGGAGTGACCTATCTTGGAAAGTGATACCCCCCGTTTCCCCGAAGCGCTGCTTGCCGACCGCGTCGACACGCGCCTGGCCGGGGCAGGGGCAAGCGCCGAATCCCGCGGGGCAGCCGTTCGCGCCATGCTGCATGCCTCGCGTATGGGCATCGATAGCCATGGCGTGCGCTTGACCGCTCACTATTGCCGGATGCTGGGCGGCGGACGGCTCAACAAGAATCCGCAGCTTTCGGTCGAAAAGCGCGGCTCTGGAAGCGCCATGGTTCATGGTGATGATGGTCTCGGGCATTACGCCGCCTACAAGGCCGTTGAGGTCGGCATAGTGCTTGCCGGCGAGGCCGGGGTCGGCGCGGTGGGCGTCCAGCATTCCTCGCATCTGGGTGCGGCGGGTGCCTATGCGCTGGCGGCAGCGGAACAGGGCTTTGTCGCCTTTGCCACCACCAATACCGACTCGGTTGTCGCCCTTTTCGATGGTGCGCAGAAATTCCACGGCACCAATCCGCTGGCCTTTGCCGCGCCGGTGCCAGGGCAGCGGCCATGGCTCTTGGACATGGCCACCAGTTCCATTCCGCTCAACCGGGTCATGCTGCATCGCTCGCTCGACAAGGCCCTGCCCGAAGGCGTGGCAGCCACGCCCGAGGGCGAGCCGACGACCGATCCCTATGCCGCCGAAATGCTGCTGCCGCTGGGCGGCGTGGACTTCGGCTACAAGGGCGCGGGCCTCGCTGGCGTGGCGACGCTGTTCTCGGCGCTGCTCACGGGCACAACGCTCGATGCGGACTTCATCCCCATGTATGGCGGCGACGACATATCGACACCCCGCAATATGGGCCATTTCGTGCTGGTCATCGATCCGGAGAAGTTTGCCGGCAGGGAACTGTTCGGCGCGGCCATGCTGCGCTACCTCGCCGGTCTGCGCGGCTCCACGGTCCGCGAAGGCGGCAGGGTCATGGCACCGGGCGACCGCGAATGGGCCGAGATGGACGACCGCAAGGCCAA
>CAMLKN010000326.1 GCA_946480655.1 uncultured Devosia sp.
TGCGGCAGCACGATGTTGAGGCCGATCGAGGGCGCGCCCATGTCGGCGGCGCCGCGATTGCCGGCCTCCATCACCCCCGGCCCGCCGCCGGTGGTCACCACGAATTCCTTGTGGTCGAGCGAGGCCGAGGTCTGCGAGGCCAGCTGCGCGAAGGTGCGCGCCTCGTCGTAATAGCGCGACGCGGCCTCGAGGTTGCGGCGCTGCGTCTCGTTCTTGGCGGCCCAGGCCGGCTTGCCCGGCTCGGGAATGCGCGCACCGCCGAACAGCACCACGGTGGAATTGATGCCATGCTCGCGCAGGCGGAATTCGGGCTTCAAATATTCAAGCTGGAAGCGGATGCCACGCGTATCTTCCGAGGTCATGAACTCGTCGTCGGCGAAGGCCAGGCGATAGGCGGCACTGCGCGTCTGCGGCGTATCGGGGGCCTTGCGCGAAACGGCAATGTCCTCGCCCGAGGTGCGCATGGATGTCGGATGACGGCGTTTGGACAAGTCGGACTCCGGTTTGGCGGGCGCGCCATGGTTTGGCGCCCATTCCCTGCTGGCTTTTCGGGGCAAAAAGCTGATGAGCATTCTGGGCGCAAAGGCCTAAGAAGGGCATAACCAGACCTTGTGGTTCGGGCAAGGGCGGGGCATGGCCAATCGGTTCACGAGTGTGGAAGCGGCGATCGACCAGGCGGCGCATGGCATATTGGCGCGCATGCCGCGCGGCCGGATCGCCGACGGGCTGGTCGAATTCCTGGTCTTCGGGCTCAAGCAGGCCTGGGCGTGTCTCTTCGGCGGGCTGATGCTGGGCATGATCCTCCTCACCCGCCTCTGGTGGCCCGAAATCGGGCTCCATCGCTATGATTTCTGGTTCCTGGCCGCGCTCGGCATCCAGCTCGGCATGATCCTCTTCCGCCTCGAAACCCTCGAGGAGGCGCGCGTCATCCTCATCTTCCACCTCGTCGGCACCGGCATGGAGATCTTCAAGACGGCGGTGGGCTCATGGATCTACCCCGAGGAAGCGCTGATCCGCATCGCCGGCGTGCCGCTGTTCTCGGGCTTCATGTATGCCTGCGTGGGCAGCTACATGGCCCGTATCCAGCGCATCTTCGACATCACCTTCACCCGCTATCCGCCGGTGTGGATGACGGCCGTCGTCGCCGTCGCCATCTATGTCAACTTCTTCAGCCACCATTATATTTTCGATTTCCGCTGGCTGCTGTTCGCGGCGATCGCCCTTCTCTACGCCCGGAGCTGGATGCACTACCGCGTCTTCCGCTTCCGCCACCGCATGCCCATGCTGCTGGCCTTTCTGCTGGTGGCGCTGTTCATCTGGATCGCCGAGAATATCGGCACCTGGTCCCGCGCCTGGATCTATCCCGACCAGGCCGATGGCTGGGCCATGGTGAGCTGGAGCAAGCTGGGGTCCTGGTATCTGCTGATGATGATTTCGGTCGTGCTGGTGACCCTGGTGCATCCGCCCCGCACCCATGAGCCATCGGCGTCGCCCTAGCAGATTGTCAACTTGTTTGGGCAAGGATGGCGCGGACGAAGGAGCCGAAAACAGTCGTGCCGTCACGCCAGGGTGCAGTTGGGATCGTCGTTCTGGTCGGGGCCGCCATCGCGGCTGTCCTGATCCCGGTTGCGCTTGCCTTTTTCGTGTCCAGCCAGGAAGCGACCAAGGCCGAGTTTGCCCGCGCCACCGGCTATGCCCAGGATGTGCTGCGGCGCTCGGAGGCGACCAGCCTGCAAATCCTCGAGGGCATCAACGGCATTGCCGCGCTGGGCGTCGCCCGCGACTGCAGCGATGACGTGGTTGCGGCCATGCGCAATATCGACCTGTCGTCGCGCTATATCCAGGCCATGGGCCGCGTGGTGGATGGCGAGCTCGCCTGTTCCTCGCTCGGGCTGGCCGGCGCCGACATGGCGCTCGGGCCGGTGGACATCACGCAACCGACGGGCGTCACCATCCGCACCGATGTCCGCTTTCCCTTCGCGCCCGATACCAGTTTCCTCGTGGTCGAAGCCAATGGCTATGCCGCCATCATCCACAAGGACCTGCCGATCGATACGGCGCTCGACCAGCCCGACGTCATGCTGGCGACCTATTCGCAGGCCGAGGGACAGATCCTGACCCAGCGCGGTACCATCCGCCCCGACTGGATCGCCGGCGCCCGGCAGGGCGAGGTGACGCAGTTCATCCGCGATGGTTATCTCGTGGTCGTGGCGCCCTCGCCGCGTTTCCTGATCGGTGCTGTCGTCGCCGTGCCGATTGCCTATCTGCACGAGCGCATCCGCTATATCGGCTTCATTACCCTGCCGCTTGGGCTCTTGGCCGGGGGCCTCCTGGCGCTGGCGCTGTTGCGGATCGCGTCGAACCAGCGCTCCATGCCCAGCCAGATCCGCTCCGGCCTCAAGCGCAACGAGTTTTTCCTCGAATACCAGCCCATCGTCGAGCTGGCCACCGGCCGCTGGGTGGGCGCCGAAGCCCTGCTGCGCTGGCGTCGCGGCAAGGAACTGGTGCGTCCGGACCTCTTCATTCCCTCCGCCGAGGAAGCCGGCCTCATCAAGCAGATTTCGAGGCGCGTCGTGGGCCTTGCCTGCCTCGACGCCGCCGGCCTGTTCCGGGAGTTTCCGGATTTTCACCTGGGCATCAACCTCTCGGCAGAAGACCTGGCCGACAGCGAAACCATCGTGCTCATGGACCATCTCACCGAGGCCACCGGGGCGCGCAGCGGCAACCTGCTGGTCGAGGCGACCGAACGCGGATTCACCGATCCCGAGCGCGCCGGCCCGATCATCCGCCGCCTGCGGCTGAGCGGCATTGCCGTGGCGGTGGACGATTTCGGCACCGGCTATTCGAG
>CAMLKN010000327.1 GCA_946480655.1 uncultured Devosia sp.
TCGAGCAATCCCGGCCGCTTCTCATTGGCCGCGTTGATGGCCGCTTCCCCACCCAGCACCACCACATGCCCCTTCTGGGCCACGAGGTCGATGGCATCGGCCAGGTCGAGGAAATCCTTGCGGCTGGTCGAGAGGATTTCGTCTCGCCTTTGCTGGCGGATATCGTCGCTCGTGCCATTGAGGATGCGCCACATGGCCGAGTAACCCTTGGCATCGGGGAATTCGGGCCGGTCGAGATCGCCGACCACGCCGATTACCGAACGCACGAGATCGGTCTCCCCGATCTCCGCCCTCAGCGCCTTGGCGGCGCCGTCATAGGCATCGAGGGTCTTGAGCAGGTTCGGATCGCGATAGGAGAGGAAGGCGAAATTGCCCGAGCTCAGGTCGAACCGGCTCGACCCGCCATAGGCGCCGCCCTGCACCCGCACCTTGTCCCAGAGATAGGTCGTGTTGAGGAGGCGCAGCGCCACGGCCGAGGCTGCCGAAAGCTCCAGCCCCAGCGCCTTGAGGTTCGCGCCCTTGCCCACATAGTTGACCTGGGCCGGGATCACGAGCCCCTCGTTCCTGGGCACGAACCTGTGGCTCCAATCCGCATCGGGCACCGCCCGGTCGGGCAGGCCGCCCACGAAACGCTCCAGCGCCCGGCGCCCGTCGCTCCAGAGGCTACCATCCGCCGTCACATTAATGACCATGCGGCTGCAGTTGAACAGCAAGTCGCGGATGCGCCTGAGCGCGGCCTCGACGCTGGGCCAGTCACTGTCGACTTGTCTGACCAGGCCCTTGAGGAAGTCGAGATAGCTGACCCCGCTCATCTGCTCGGCGATCCAGCCCGCTTCGGTCAGGCCCGCCTTGATGCGGGTATCGGCCATGGCATTGCCCGCCGGCACCAGGCGCGCCTCGAAGCCCGCCTTTTCCTCCAGCGCCATTTGCCGGAAGCGCTCGCGATTGGAGAGCTGAGCGTCGAGCAGCACGTCGTTGAGAATGCCCAGCATGTCGCCGAACTTGTCGGGCACCGATTTGCCGGACAGGAAGAACCAGGCGGCCGTGCCCGCGCCATCCGTGCGCGTGGCCAGACCCCTGTGCTGCCCCACCCCGCCGGTCGTGCGCCCGATCCGCTGGGTCAGGGAGACGAAGTCTTCCTTGCTGGTCCCGGTCTGCAGCAGCGCCCGCCCGAAGAGCGGCAGATAGGGCAAGAGGTCCTTGTCCACCGCATGCAGGTCGAAGCCCAAATCGAGGTAGAGAATGCCCAGCGTCGGCAGGTCGTGGAAGAGCGTGCGCACGCCGTCAATCGCCCCTTCCTCGGTCGGCACCGTGCGGATGTCCCGGTCGAGATCGGCCAGCGTCAGCGTCGGGATCCGGGCCAGGTCTTCCGGCCGGTCGACACTCTCCTGCAGGGCCTTGAGCCGTTCGGTGCGGTCGAGCACCTGCTTGAGCCCCGCTTCGTCGAGCCCCGCCCGCACGCCCGCCAGCATATCGGCCTCGGCCTTGGCCTCGCGCGCGCCCTGGTCCGGATCGGCCTCGATCCTGGAGGTCAGACGATGCGTATTGTCGAGGAAGAGCCGGCGAATCTCGTTTTCGAAATGGCCCTTGGCGGCCTTGTCCTTGAGGCTCTTGAGCGCGTCCTCGAAGACCAGCGGCGCCAGCGGATCGCCGCCATGAAGCCACCCGCCCAGGGCAGTGAACATATAGGTCATGCCGCGCGGATAGGAGCCGGTATTCTGCTCGCGCAGGTTGAATTCGAATGTATTGATCGCCGCTTCCCGCTGCTCCTCGGAAAAGCCGGTTTCGGCAATCTCCCTGAGCGTGTCGAGCACCAGGGCCTCGACCTTGTCCGCATCGGCCGGATCGACGCCCTTGAGGCCGAACCCCGCCATCGGTTGTCTCAGGTGGGTGGAAATGCCGCCCCCGATCATGCCTTCGCCCAGCCCGCTCTCGGTCAGCTTCTTGCGGAGCGGCGCTGCCGAATTGCCGGCCAGGAGATAGCTCAAGAGGCCAAAACTCAGCGTCTCTTCGCGCGTCTCGGGCGGATCGAGCATCCAGTTGACCGAGACCATGCCGTCACGGCGTTTCTCCGCATCCACCGTGCCCGCATAGGTGCCGCTCACCTGCCGCGGTGCATTCCAGCGCGGCTGCAGCCCCACCTCCGATTTCGGGTCGATGCGCTCGAACTGGCTGAAATAGGCGTCGAGAATGTCGAGGCGCTTGTCTGGCGCATCATCGCCCGAAAACACCACGCGCGCATTGGACGGGTGATAGAAGGTTTCGTGGAAGCGCTTGAACTGTTCGTAGGTCAGCTCCGGAATGACCTTGGGGTCACCGCCCGAACTCTTGCCATAAGTCGTGTCGGGATAGAGCGCCGTCTGCGTCTGGGTATGCATCACCGAGTCGGGCGAGGAATAGACGCCCTTCATCTCGTTGAAGACCACGCCCTTGTAGACCAGCGGCGCCTCGAGGCTTTCGAGCTCGTAGTGCCAGCCTTCCTGCTCGAAAGTATCCTCGGTAATCAGGGGAAACAGCACTGCATCGAGATAGACATCGACGAGGTTGTAAAAGTCCTTCAGGTTCTGGCTGGCCACCGGATAGGCGGTCTTGTCCGGATAGGTCATGGCATTGAGGAAGGTGTGCATCGACCCCTTCAGCAGCTCCACGAAGGGCTTCTTGACCGGATACTTGCGCGACCCGCACAGCACCGAATGCTCGAGAATATGCGCGATCCCGGTCGAATCCTCGGGTGGCGTCTTGAAGGTAATGCCGAAAACCTTGTTCTCGTCCTGGTTGACGATGCTCAGCACCTCCGCCCCGGTCTTTTTGTGCCGATAGAGCAAAGCCTGGGAATTGATCTCGGC
>CAMLKN010000328.1 GCA_946480655.1 uncultured Devosia sp.
TCGTCGACGCGGATGCGCTCGGCCTCGTCGAGCACGGTGACACCCTGGAGCTTTTCGCGGAACAGCCGGTCGATCTGGTGGATGGGGCCTTCGCCGAGGCCCATTTCATCCTCGACCTTGATCAGCAGCGTGCCATAGAGCGGCACGACCGGAATGGCGGAGCTGGCCTGTGTGACCACCGCCTTGAGCGCGACGACATGCGCCGCGTCATCGCCGTGCTTGGCGCGGATGGCGGCGGCGGCGCGGTCGAGATCGGCCTTGGCCTTGCCCAGCGTCCCCTTGTGATAGATCGGCCAGGTCAGTTCGGAGCCAAGATAGGTGTAGTTGAGGGTGCGGAAGCCGTCGGCCAGGACGCCGGCCTGGTCGAGGGCGTCGATCCAGAGCTCCCAGTCCTCGCCGCCCATGACCTTAACGGTGGCGGCAGCCTCTTCCTCGGTGGCAGGGTCGACCGTGACGGTCGAGACTTCGCCCGTGCCGGTGTTGAGGGTCTTGGAGGTGACTTGCTGCCCATAGGGCTTGATGGCCGAGCGATAGGTCACGCCGTCCTTGGGGTCGGTGCGGACCGGGGAGGCCAGCGAATAGACGATCAGGTCGACCTGGCCGAGTGTTTCCTTGATGGCCTCGATGGTCTCGGCCTTCACTTCGCTGGAAAAGGCATCACCCTCGATGGTCACGGCTTTCGATCCGGCGGCGCGGGCGCGGTTTTCGAAGGCGCGGTTATTGTACCAGCCGGCGGAGGCAGGCTTGGTCTCGCCCGGTTCGCGCTCGAAGCTCACACCCACGGTATCGGCACCGGAGCCGAAGGTGGTGACGATGCGCGAGGCAAGGCCATAGCCGGTCGAGCAGCCGAGCACCAACACCCGCTTCTTGTCCGAGGGGATCGGCCCCTTGATCACCACATGGTCGATCTGGCGCTGCACATTGGTGGCGCAACCGGTTGGGTGGGCGGTGGTGCAGATGAAGCCGCGGATCTTGGGCTCGATGATCATGGGATTTTCTCCTCGGTTTGACCAAGGCAATAGCGGGAATGTGGCCTGACTTCTAGGGGTGGGGCGGCTCAATCCACCTTTGCCGGCCCGGCCGGGAAAATGCCCGACATGACGGTAAAGCCCGGAATTCGGCGGACACGGTCGGTCCAGCGCCGGAGCGCCGGATAGTCCTGTCGGGAGATGCCGCCTTCCTCCGAGAGCATCACATAGGGGAAACAGGCGAGGTCAGCGGTGGTGGGATGCGCCGGCGAACAGAGCCAGTCGCGTCCCTGCTTCTCCCCGAACCACAGATGCTCGTCCATCAGCCGGAAGATGCGGTGCGCGCCCTTCTGGCATTTCTCGATGTCGAAGTCGTAGCCATAGCCGAGAGCCAGGCGCGCGGCGGAACTGGTCGCGGTAATGTCGTCAGCCACCGCGTGCCAGCGCAGGATTTCGGCGGTCACGGCCGGGTCATCCGGGAACCAGAGGCCAGTCGTGTCATACTTTTTCGCGAGATAGGCGAGGATGGCGCCGCTATCGGACAGCACCAGGTCGTCGTCCTTGAGCACCGGGATCTGACCGAAGGGGTTGAGCCGCAGGAACCAGTCGGCCTTGTGCTGGCGGCCGGGGAAGAAATCCACCGGCACGATGTCGTAGGGCACGCTGAGGATGCTCATCAGCAGCCGCAGCTTGTAGCAATTGCCGGAGAGCTCGAAGTCGTAAAGGGTGATGGTCATGGTCAGATATCCAGCACCAGGCGGGCCGACTTCGCCCGGCTTACGCAGGTCATCATGCAGGTGTTCGAGGCCTTCTCGGTCTTGTTCAGGTAAACGTCCTGATGGTCGACCTCGCCTTCGATCACCGTGGTGAGGCAGGTGCCGCAGGCGCCCTGCTCGCAGGAGGATGGGACGATAAGGCCCGCCTCGCGCATCACCTCGAGAATGGTCTTGCCGGCCGGCACGTGCAGGGTCATGGCTGACCGCGCCAGCTCCACGTCAAAGGCAGACGAGGAGTCGATGATCTTGTCGTTCTGGAAATATTCGAAATGCACCGCCTCGTCCGGCCAGCCCAGCGACGCGGCGACCTCCTGCACCATTTCGAGCATGGCGCCGGGCCCGCAGATATAGACGTGGTTGGCGAAGGCATAGGGGCCGAGCACCTGGGTAACCTTGTCCCTTATGGAATTGCGGGCGAGGCCGACATGGGTCTCGATCCGACCATGCAGGACGTCGAGTTCGCTCCTGAAGGCGACGCTTTCCCCCGTGCGGGTGAAGTAGTGCAACTCGTAGGGTAGGCTCGACTTGTCGAGGAAGCGGGCCATGGACAAGAGCGGCGTGATGCCGATGCCGCCGGCAATCAGCACGGTGCGCGTGGCGTCGCGGCGCAGCGGGAAGTTGTTGCGCGGCTCGGATATGGCCAGCACGTCGCCCTCGCGCACGGTTTCGACCAGTACCTTTGAGCCGCCCTTGGACGCACTCTCGGCCTTGACGCCGATGACATAGCTCAGGAGATCGCCCGGCCCGTTGGTGATCGAATATTGCCGCACGAGCCCATTGGGCAGGTGCACATCGATATGGGCGCCGGGCTGGAACGTTGGCAGGTGCTTGCCGTCGCGATCGGCCAGTTCGAAGCCGATCACGCCGTCCGCAGAAGTCCATTTGCGCTTGACCACGACGGTAAGTGTGTTGCCGCGCGGTACGGCAATGTCGGGCATGGTGGAAAGGTCGGCCGAGACCTTTTCGTAAGTCGGCTGCAGCGGCTCGGGCGCGGGCTTCTTCGCGGCAGCCCGCTCGAGGCGATCGCGCAGCTTGGTCAGCAGCTCATTGTAGTGCCGGAGGGTCGCGATCTCGTCGCCGGGCTTTTCAGG
>CAMLKN010000329.1 GCA_946480655.1 uncultured Devosia sp.
GGCGCAGGCTTAGCTGGCGAGCAGCGGGACGGGGTCGACCGGGGTGGCGCCCTTGCGCAGTTCGAAATGGAGCTGCGGGCGAGAAACCGAACCAGTCTGGCCCACCGTACCGAGCGCATCGCCGCGGTTGACCACGGCACCCTTGGCGACGCTCATGTCCTTGAGGTGGGCATAGGCCGAGACATAGCCATTGGGATGGCGAACGAGGATGAGGTTGCCGTAGCCCTCAACGCCCGAGCCAACATAGATGACCGTGCCATTCTCAGCGGCCTTGACCGTCGAGCCTTCCGGCACGTCGATATTGATGCCGGTGCCGCGGGAGGCGGCAAAGTCGGTGATGATGCGGCCCGAAACCGGCCAGCGGAACTTGTCATTGCCGGACGCGACCGGCTCGGCAGCCGGCACAGCAGCAACCTGGGTCGGCGCTGGTGCCGGGGTGACCTGAGCGGGGGCTACGGCAGGCGTCGTTGCGGCGGGAGCCGGGGCAGCGGCTGCCTGGACCACGTTCGGGGCGGCAAGGTTGGTGGGACGCGCAGCAGGAAGAACGGTAGCTGTGGCCTGCGGCGACGCGCTGGCCACCTGCACGCTGGCCGTATTGACGAGGTCCGAGCGACCCGGAATGGCGATCTTCTGGCCCACGACGATCCTGTCCGGGGAGCTCAGTCCATTGGCATGGACGATGGCCTGGGTGGTCACATCGTACTTGCGGGCAATGGTATAGAGCGACTCGCCGGCGGCGATGGTGTGCATGTAGGCGTTGGTGTTGGCGGCGGCCTGGACCGGAACGCTTGAATTGACCGGCAGGGCGGCGCTGGACGGAGTGCCCATGGCAACGGCAGCAGGAGCGGCCGGCAGAGGGGCAAGGGTTTGCTGAGCGGGCATGGCTTGCGTGGTTCCCATAGATGACGACGAACTCAATGCAGGAAGTGCCTGGGTCTGCACCGTGGAGGCCGTGGCCCCGATCGGTGAAGTCATTCCGGAGGCCTGGCCGAAGCCCGTGCCGACCGGCGCCGGAGGCAGCGTGTTGCCACCGGTCCAGGATGCGCCGACATTGGCCGGCGGCAAGAATTCCATGCTGGCGACCTGGACGCTCTGGGGCGCTCCAAGGCTTGGCGGCATGGGCTGATTGAGGGTTGTCGGGGCCGACTGCGCAACCGAGCCGGTGACGGTATTGTCGCTGAAACTGCGACTCCCGAGGCTCGAACAGCCGGACAATCCAACAGCAGCGATCATCAGGCCCGACAGGGCGATCGCACTTCTATGGGTCCGCGGAAAAACGCGATTACGCATCGGCTTACTCGTACGCAGGTACTCAACAACTGAGTTTGACGCTACGCCGGTAAGGTAAAGACGAGTTTAAAGCCGATGCGATTTGAGCGAAATCGTGCCGGCTGGATTCAGAGGTGGGTAAGGTTAAGACGAACCGGGCTCCACTCCTGGACCCCTCGGATGAACGCGTCCTGAACACATTCGGCTCAGCGCCCCTTGAGGGTGATGCCGCTCAAGCGCTTGAGCGCATCCTGATGGGTCTGCTGGAGGGCGAAGGGGGTCACGGTAATGGCATTGCCGCGACGCAGGACTTCGAAGTCAGCCTGCGGGTCGAGCGGCTTGGGCGTTTCGGGAATCGCCATAAAGAACTTGCCGACATTGTCGCTGGGATAGTGCCGGATGGGCGAACGCGAGAAGCGCTGATGCGGCACTGCGACAAGGCCCGTGACATCGGTCGCGGCGCAGAAGGGGAAATTGACGTTGTAGAAGACATCGTCGGCGCCATGAGCGGCCAGAAGCGCGGAAACCACTTCGGCGCCAAAGCGGCGTGCATTGGTCCAGTCGGGATTATGGCTGACTTCGTAGTCCATGGACTGGCTCATGGCGATTCCGATGGCGCCCTGCAACACGCCTTCGCGCGCGCCAGCGGCCGTGCCGGAGCAGTTGACGATGTCGCCCAGGTTCTGGCCAGCATTGACGCCAGAAAGCACGAGATCGGCCGGACGGTCGCCCAGGATATGGGTCATGCCGGTGACGACGCAATCGGCTGGGGAGCCGCCGGTGATGGCAAAGCGCCGGGGGCCGAGTTCTTCGAGCGCAAGCTCCCGCCCGAAGCTGAAGCGGTGCCCTGCCCCCGACTGGTTGCCGTCCGGCGCGACGATCCACACATCGTCCGAGATCGCCGAAGCGATCTCGGCCATGACCTTGATGCCCGGCGCATCGACGCCGTCATCATTGGTGATGAGGATGCGGAGGGTCATCCCCTGCCGCCGATGGAGGTGAGGCCGCCCATATAGGGCTTGAGCGCCTCGGGGATGAGCACGGAGCCATCTTCCTGCTGGTAGTTCTCCAGCACGGCGATGAGGCAACGGCCCACTGCAGTGCCAGAGCCGTTGAGCGTATGGACGTAGCGTGGCGCCTGCTTTTCGCCGGAAGGACGGTAGCGGGCCTCCATGCGGCGGGCCTGGAAATCGCCGCAGACCGAGACCGAGGAAATCTCGCGATAGGTGTCCTGGCCAGGCAGCCAGACCTCCATGTCATAGGTGCGGCGGGCGCCGAAGCCCATGTCGCCGGTGCAGAGCTTTACGACACGATAATGCAGGCCGAGCTTCTGGAGGACCGTCTCGGCGGCGACCAGCATGCGCTCGTGCTCGTTGTCGGACTCCTCGGGCGTGGTGATGGCGACCAGCTCGACCTTGTTGAACTGGTGTTGGCGCAGCATGCCGCGCGTATCGCGGCCAGCCGAACCGGCTTCGGAACGGAAGCATGGCGTCAGCGCGGTGTAGCGCAGCGGCAAGTCTTCCTCGGCGATGATGGATTCGCGGACGA
>CAMLKN010000330.1 GCA_946480655.1 uncultured Devosia sp.
CGCCAGGCCATGCGGGACTATTACGCGCCCTATATCGAGATCGCCCGCAGGGCCGGACAGGGGTTCCTGTTCGACACCAATACCTGGCGGGCCAATCCCGATTGGGGGGCACTGGTGGGCTATGACGCCGAAAAGCTCCGGGCCGTCAACATCAAGGCCATCGCCTTCTGCCGCGAGACAGCGCGGGACTTTCATGTGGCGGGCGTGCCCACTGTGGTCAGCGGTGCCATCGGACCGCGGCGCGACGCCTGGCAATATGATGGCGCCATGAGCGTGGCCGAGGCCATGGGTTACCATGAGGCGCAGGTGGCCGCCTTTGCCGAGGCGGGGGCGGACCTGGTGACCGCCTATACGCTGACCAATACGCCCGAGGCCATCGGTATTGCCAGGCTTGCCGAGGCAGCGGGGCTGCCTGTGGTGCTGTCCTTCACGCTGGAGACCGACGGGCGCCTCCCCGGCGGCAAGGCGCTGGGCGATGCCATCGGCGAGGTCGAGGCGGCCACGGGCGGCTATCCGGCCTATTACATGATCAACTGTGTGCATCCTATCCACTTTGCCGGCACCATCCGCAAGGCAGGCGACTGGATCGAGCGCATTGGCGGCCTTAGGGTCAATGCCTCGATGAAGAGCCATGCTGAGCTCGACGAGAGCGAGACCCTCGATATCGGGGACTGGCGGGACCTGGCGCAGCGCTACCAGCGCCTCCTGCCCTTGCTGCCCAATATCCGTGTCATCGGCGGCTGCTGCGGTACCGATCACCGGCATATCGGAGCCATCTGCCACCATTGCCTGCCGGGCGCGCCGGAGCACCATGCGGCCCCGAGCGCAACCGGCCATCGCCTGCACGAGGCGGCGCTCTGAGTGATGTCCTTGCCTGGTTGCAGGCACGCTGCCGGGACTACAGGCTTTATCGTGATAGCCGGAAGTTCCTGACGCGGGTGGAGCGGAAGTTGCACCGCGACATCGGACTGGAGCCGCCCAGACTGGGCGGGCGGGTGCGCAAGTCCGGGGAGTGACGGCAGGACACTGCCCGCTCCCATCTCACGCGATTGCGGGCGCCTCAGGCGCCTGCAAATCCGTTCCGGTCGAACAGGACCCAGAAGGCGAAGATATTGGTGAGCGAATGCGCGAGGCCGGTATAGAAGACCGAGCCGGTGCGCCAGGCGATCCAGTTCCAGAAGAGGCCCAGGACAGCGCCTCCGCCGATCAGCGCCAGAGCGCCGTGGTCAAAGGTGATGCCGACGCTCAGCGCCAAGGGTACATGCCAAAGAGTAAACAGGCCCCAGCCGAGCCAGAAGCCCAGCCGCGGGCGGTCGCGGAACGTGCCCAGGAAACCGCCGCGCCAGGCGATTTCCTCAAGTGGGCCGTTGATGGCGGCGATCAGCAGGGCCAGATACATGCCGCCCTGGCTGAGCATGGAGGTGTTGGGCACGAAATTGACGATGGCGACGACGCCGACCTGGGCAAGCAGGGCCGGGATGATCCACCAGTCGCGCCAGGCAAACTTTTCGGAGAACAGGCGTCCGCCATTGCCCTCGAGGGCATGCCAGCCGATGACGGGCAGGCAGAAGAACAGCCAATAGAAGGTGAGGACGAAGAGATAGCCGTACTGGCTGTGCCAGGTGGTGAGTGACGGCACGATGAAAAACAGCGCTCCGATGAGGAGCGCTGCATGCAGGGTGAGCGCAATCTGCTTGCGCGTCTGATGGGTCAGGACCTCCTGGTTCGGCAGGCTCACCATGAGGTCCTCCGGGTCAGGTGTGGCTGGTCGCCGCGCCGATGCGGGCGGTGACTTCGATCTCGATCTTCATGCCCGCTTCGATCATCTGCACGATGAGCATTGAGGCGGCGGGGCGGATGTCCTTGAAGACCGGGCCGACAGCGGCGACAACCTCGTTCACGTCGGCGCGGTCGCCGACATAATAGACCACGCGCACAGTGTCCTGGATCGAGGAGCCGGCTTCCTTCAATGCCTTGTCGATGGTGGCCAGCGCATTCTTTGCCTGCTCGCCGACGCTTTCGGGCATTTTCATCGTGGCATAGTCATAGCCGGTCGTGCCGGACACATAGACGGTGTCCTCGTGCCGCACGGCGCGGGAATAGCCGAAAGTGGCTTCAAACGGAGAGCCGGTGGAAACGCGCTGGACCATGGGTGGGATCACTCAATAGGTTTGTGGAGGTAGTGGCGGGTGAAGCCAGGCGGATATTCGGCAAGCGCACCGAATTCGGTATAGCCGAGCTTCTTGTAGAAGTCCGGCGCCTGGAAAGAGAAGGTGTCGAGCCAGATGCCGGTGCAAGCCTGGTCTCGCGCGATCGCTTCGGCCTGAGTCAGTAGTTTGGCACCCAGACCCTGGCCGCGCAGGTGGTCCGGCACAAACAGCAGTTCGACGAACATGCGGCTATAGGCGATGCGGGCAGTGAGCCCGCCTACGGTCTTGCCAGTGTCGGGATCGCGCAGCGAAAGGGCGATCGTTCGCGGTGGGGCATAGCGCCCCTCCGTCTGGCGTTCATTAAAGGCGATCAGGCCTTCGAGAATGGCCGCGCGCGTTTCGGGCAGCGGCTCAGGCTCGAAGACGATCTCGACCATGGCAAATCAGAGCCAGGGGCGCTCAGCCGCCATCTTGCCTTCGAAGGCGGAGATGGAGGGGTCGGATTTCAGCGTGCCGGCAATGTCGTCGAGGCCTTCGAGCAGGATCTGCTTGCGGCTGGGGTCGATGTCGAAATGCAGCGTGCCGCCATCGGGGCCCTTGATGGTCTGGGATTCGAGGTCGACCGTCAGGGTGGCGTTGGAGCCGCGCTC
>CAMLKN010000331.1 GCA_946480655.1 uncultured Devosia sp.
GGGCGGGCTGGTTCTGACGGCGCCCCAGGGCTTTGAGGCCACGCCGGGCTATGGGATTTCCGGCATTGTTGACGGCCGCAAGGTTCTTGTCGGTGCGGATCGCGCCCTGGCCAAGGCAGGCATTGCGGTCGATCACTTCGCCGGCAATGCCCGCCAGCTGGGTGATGAAGGCAAGAGCCCGCTCTATGCCGCCATCGACGGCACGCTTGCTGCCATCATCGCCGTGGCTGACCCGATCAAGCCGACCAGCCGCAGTGCCATTGCGGCTCTCCATGAGCAGGGTCTGAAAGTGGCTATGATCACCGGCGACAATGCCCGCACCGCGCATGCAATCGCCCGCCAGCTAGGGATCGACGAAGTGGTTGCCGAAGTGCTGCCCGAGGGAAAGGTCGACGCCATCAAGCGTCTCAGGGCCAATGGTCGCAAGCTGGCCTTCGTGGGTGATGGCATCAATGACGCGCCGGCACTGGCCGAGGCCGATGTTGGCCTGGCCGTCGGTACCGGCACCGACATTGCCATCGAGAGTGCGGACGTCGTTCTGATGTCGGGTGACTTGCGCGGCGTTTCGACGGCTCTGGCCATTAGCCGGGCCACCATCCGCAACATCAAGCAGAACCTGTTCTGGGCCTTCGCCTATAATGCTACACTGGTGCCGGTTGCTGCCGGAGCTGCCTTCCCGTTCACCGGAACGCTGCTCTCCCCTGCGCTTGCCGCCGGTGCCATGGCCCTGTCGAGCGTCTTCGTGCTCGCCAATGCCCTCCGCCTGCGCTCCTTTGGAGCGCCGGTTGGCGCAAGCGACAGCCGCACGGCGGCACCGCTTGAGCTGGAGTATGCAAAATGAACATCGGACACGCTGCAAAGGCCACCGGCATCTCGACCAAGATGATCCGCTACTACGAGACCATCGGTCTCATTACACCGGCACATCGCTCGGATGCAGGCTATCGCGTCTATACCGACCACGACATTCACGCACTGCGCTTCATCAACCGGGCCCGGGACCTTGGTTTCTCAGTGGAGCAGATGCGCGATCTCTTGGCGCTCTGGCGTGATCGCAGCCGCGCCAGCGCCGATGTGAAGTCGATTGCGCTTGAGCACGTCGCCAAGCTGAAAGAAAAGGCGCTTGCTCTTGAGGCAATGAGTCGAACACTTGAACATCTGGCGGAAAATTGTCATGGCGATGACAGGCCGGACTGCCCTATCATCGAAGAGTTTGCTGTTTCTCCGGCGCCAAAAGTACTGATCCGGAGAAAGCCTCGATTTGGTGTTGCGGGCGAAATCGACCCGCATACCCACTGATCATTTAAGGCGGTGAATTTTCACCGCCTTCTTTGTTTTAAATATTTCTCCTCATCCCTCTTGACTCTACCAGCGTTGGAAGCCGGACACCGGGGTTAATCGCAATCGGCGAGAAACCTTTTTCTGGGGAACTCCAATGCAGAAGTTCACACCGGATCCGAAGAGATGGGCCGCTCTGGCATTGCTGTGTGCCGCCCAATTCATCGTCATCCTCGATACCTCCATCATCGGCGTGGCACTGCCCGCCATCCAGGCCGATCTCGGCTTTTCCGCCAGCGGTCTGAGCTGGATTTTCAACGCCTATGTCATCGCCTTTGGCGGCCTGTTGCTGCTCGGCGGACGGTTGAGTGACCTGTTCGGCGCTCGCCGCATTTTCACGACCGGCTTTGTCATCCTGACCGCCGCCTCCCTGCTGGCCGGCCTCGCCACAAGCCAGGAAATCCTGCTTGCCGGTCGCGCGCTACAGGGCATCGGTGCGGCATTGATTGCACCCTCAGCCCTCACCATTGTCATGCGCCTCTTCGGACACAATGGCGCTGAGCTGGGCAAGGCCTTTGGCTTCTGGGGTGCTGCTGCGGCGGCCGGCGGTTCGGCCGGTGTCTTCCTCGGCGGCGTGATCACCGAGTGGATGGCCTGGCAGTGGACCTTCCTCATCAACGTGCCGCTTGGCCTGATCGTGCTGGCCGCCATCCCGGCTGTTCTGCGCAAGTCCGAACGGGCACGCGGCAAGGTCGACTGGTTCGGCGCGATCACTGTCACCGGCGCGTTGGTGTCCCTGGTCTATGCCATTGTCACCATCGAGACGGCCGGACTTGGCTCGCCGCTGATCCTGTCGCTACTCGGCATTTCCCTGGCGCTCTTCGTGATCTTCCTGATCGCCCAGCGCGTCCGCCGCGAACCGCTACTGCCCCTGGGCATCTTCAAGGCGCCCAACCTGGCCGCCGGCAATCTGGTCATGGCCCTGCTGGGCGCGGCCTGGATCCCGCTCTGGTTCTTCCTCAACCTCTATCTGCAGCAGATCCTCGGTCTCTCAGCCCTCGCCAGCGGCCTAGCGCTCCTGCCGATGACCATTCTGATCATGATCGTCATGGTGGGTTTCTCCGGCGAGCTGACTGGCCGGTTCGGTCCCAAGACCAATCTTATCCTCGGCCTGTTGCTGATGGGGGCGTCCCTCATCCTCTTCGCCAACCTGCCGCTCGATGGTTCCTTCGTGGTCAACGTTCTGCCGGCTTCTCTAATGGCGGCGTTGGGCATGGCCCTGGCCTATATCCCGGCCACCATGTCTGGCATGGCAGGCGCCAAGCCTGAGGAAACAGGTCTGGCCTCGGGCCTCATCAACACCACCTACCAGATTGGCTCGGCCATTGGTCTTGCCGTCATGGTGGTGATCTCCACCGCCGGCTTCGGCCATGGCAGCGCCGGCCCGGCAGAAATGCTCCAGGGCTTCCAGGCGGCGTTCCAGGGCGCAGGTGTCGTCGCAGCCGTCGCTGCT
>CAMLKN010000332.1 GCA_946480655.1 uncultured Devosia sp.
GGCTGCTTGACCAGGGCCATGGCAATATTGGTCAGCGGCCCGAGGGTGCAGAGGGTGATGGTCTTGGGCTCGGCATTCATCAGTGTGTCGATGATGAAATCGACGCCGTGCTGGGCCTGGAGCGGAATGGTCGGCTCGGGCAGGACGGGGCCGTTGAGGCCGGTATCGCCATGGACATGCTCGGCGGTGACCAGGTGGCGGCGCATGGGCCGCGAGCAGCCGGCATAGACCGGGACTTCGGTGCGGCCGGAGAGCTCGACGACCTTGCGGGCATTGTTGGCATTGTGATGCAGGCCCACATTGCCGGCCACCGCGACGACGCCCAAAACGTCGAGTTCGGCGGGAGAAGCCAGGGCCAGAAGGATGGCCACGGCATCGTCCTGGCCGGGGTCGGTATCGATGATGATCTTGCGTGACATGGAGATTTCCGTCGACTCGATAAGGGTTTGGCGCGGAGCTTATCGAAGCGTCGCCGCGGGGTCGACGGGGCGCGCTGCCGCGGCGGAACGAAAGCTGTGAGGCAAGCGTTTCTGGGTGTCTCTCATACCCGGAAACCCCAATGCGTCACCTCCATCTCGGGACGGCCCAATACGATTCCAGCCAGAGCCAGTTCGAACGTGTGCTGAACAATGCGGCGCGGCTCGCCATGGTGGGGATCGGCTTTGCGGTGCTGCTGGCCATGCTGCAGGCGGGGCAGGTTTTCCTCGCGCCGGTGACGCTGGCCATCGTGGTGGGGCTGATGTTCGGCCCCGTCGCCGACCGGCTGGAAGCGGTCGGCGTGCCGCCGGCCCTCTCGGCAGGTGTGGTCGTGCTGCTGCTGCTGGGCGTGATTGCGGGTTTTGCCACGCTGTTTGCGGTTCCGCTCAGCGAGTGGGTGGCGCGGGCGCCGCTCATTTGGGAGAAATTGCAGGCGCAAATTGCCAATCTCAAGGAGCCGCTGGAATCGCTGGGTCAGTTCCAGGAGCAGCTCACCTCGGTCCTCGGCTCGGATGCCGCCATGTCCGTGCAGGTCGAGGATGGCAGCGCGGTCACGGGCATGGCCATGCTGGCCCCGGCCATCCTGGCGCAGGTGGCGATTTTCCTCGCCAGCCTCTATTTCTTCGTGGCGACGCGGGATCATATCCGGGTCTCGGTGCTCTCCATGTGCGTCACGCGCCGGATGCGCTGGCGCACGGCTCATGTCTTCCGGGACGTCGAATACAAGGTCAGCCGGTTCCTGCTGTCGGTGACGATGATCAATATCTGCGTGGGGACGGCGGTCTCCATCGCCATGTGGATCATCGGCATGCCCTCGCCGCTGCTCTGGGGCGCCATGGCTGCGGTGCTGAACTATATCCCCTATGTGGGCCAGGCGATCATGATCACCGTGCTGCTGGCCGTGGGTCTGGGGACGCAGACGGAGCTGGTGCAGATCCTGCTGCCGGTGGCGTGCTATGCGGGCATCAACTTCGTCGAGGGGCAGATTTTTACGCCGCATTTCATCGGCCGGTCGCTGACTCTCAATCCCTTCATCATCTTCCTCTCGATCACCTTCTGGATCTGGGCCTGGGGACCGGTGGGCGGGCTGGTCGCCGTGCCGACGCTGCTGATCGCCCAGTCCCTGATTGCCCATGCCCTGCCCAGCAAGCCGGTCAAGCCCCGGCGGCCGGTGCGGCGGACCGCGAAGATGAGCGAGCGCGACCTGCTGCTGGCCAATGCGGCGCAGGTGATCCGCGAACAGCGCCAGGACAGCGAAGCCGAAACGCGCAAGAAGGAGCGCGAGGAACCGCCGCAGGGGACCGGGCCGACAGGGGTCGAGCCAAGTGCCAGCTGATGGGGGGATATGCCTCCTCGTAACTTGACGCGGGGAGACGGCCACACCAGTTTCACCCTCTGACGAGGAAGGGCGAAACGATGGCGGGTGAAGTTGTAGCGCATGCGGCTGAGGCCGCGCATCATGGCGTGGATCTGGTGCCGGTCGTGGCTCTCCTGGCCGCCGGCACCATCGCCGTGCCGATCTTCCGGCGCCTGGGCCTGGGGTCGGTGCTGGGCTATCTCGCCGCGGGCCTCCTGCTGGGGCCATCGGGAATCGGCTTGATCTCGGATCCGGCCTCCGTGCTGGCCACGGCCGAAATGGGCGTGGTGCTGTTTCTCTTCATCATCGGCCTCGAAATGGAGCCCAGCCGCCTCTGGGCGCTGCGCAAGCAGATTTTCGGGCTGGGCGTGGTCCAGGTGGCGGCCTGCGGGGCTCTGCTGACCGGCGTCGGCGTGCTGCTCGGCTTTGCGCCCATCGTGGCCTTTATCTTCGGCATGGGGTTCGTGCTGACTTCGACTGCCATCGTCATGCAGATCCTTGGCGAACGTGGGGAAATCGCCACCGAAAGCGGGCAGAAGATGGTGTCGATCCTGCTGCTTGAAGACCTCGCCATCGTGCCACTGCTGGCCGTGGTGGCGCTGCTGGCGCCCTCGAGCGGTGACGTGGACATGCTGACCCGGCTGGTGTCGCTGGGTGTGGCGGTGGGCGCCATCCTGCTGCTGATCTTCCTCGGGCGGCGAATCATGAACCCGTTCTTCGGGCTCCTGGCGCAAGCCAAGGTGCGCGAGGTGATGACTGCGGCGGCGCTGCTGGTGGTGCTGGGGGCGGCGCTGCTGTTCCAGGTCAGCGGTCTTTCCATGGCCATGGGCGCCTTCCTGGCCGGCGTGCTGCTTTCGACCTCGACCTTCAAGCATCAGTTGGAAGCGGACGTAGAGCCGTTCCGCGGCCTGTTGCTCGGCCTCTTTTTCCTCGCGGTCGGCATGTCGCTCGACCTC
>CAMLKN010000333.1 GCA_946480655.1 uncultured Devosia sp.
CCTCAGCCGCCCATGAACCGTTCCATGCGGAACGGATGGATGTCGATGGCGGTTGCCTCGCCGGTCATGGCCTGGGCCAGCAGTTCGCCGGTCGCTGGCCCAAGCGTAAAGCCGTGATGCGCATGGCCGATGCCGATGAACAGGCCCTTGTGCTTGGGCGCCTTGGAAATGATTGGCATCATGTCGGGCGTACAGGGCCGCGCGCCCTTCCAGGGCTGGGGGTCGAGCCGGTCGCCCAGCGGGAAGAGCTCGCGCGCCGCCTTTTCCGCCTTGCCCAGCTGGATTGGCGTCGGTGCCGCATCGCGTTCGGCAAATTCGGCACCGGTGGTGATACGGATGCCGCGCGCCATGGGCGCCATGGCATAGCCCACTTCCGGGTCGAGCAGCAGGTGGTTGAGCCTCACCCCCTCGGCACTGCCATAATGCATGTGATAGCCGCGCTTGACGAAGAGCGGCAGCCGGTAGCCCAGCGGCTCCAGCACGTCCGGCGCCCAGGGCCCCAGTGCAATCACTGCCTGCCCGGCCGAAATGGTCTTGCCATTGACCTCGGCGCTCCAGCCTGTGGCGGTCTCCTTGAGCCCCTTGGCCGCGCCACGGATGAAGCTGCCGCCAAGCTTTTCAAAGAGCTTGAAATATTCTGTCACCAGCGCCCCGGGATCGCGCACCGTCCAGGGATCGGTCCAGTGGATGGCCCCGGCCAGCCCGCCGATCAGGTTGGGTTCGGCCGCCTTCAGGCCCGCCCAATCGAGCACATTGAAGCTGATGCCGAACTGGTCATGGTCGCCCTGCGCTTTGCGCGCTTCCTTTTCCAGCTTTTCCGGGCTGCGGAAGGCCAGGTGCCAGCCATAGCGCGAAATCAGCTTCTCGGCCTCGGGCCCGGCAGCCTGGATCAGATCCGAATGGGTGATGATCGAGCGCCCGATCAGCGGCGCATAGCTCGCGACCACCTTGCGATAGTGGTCCGGCGAACTCTCCCACCAATAGCGCAGCAGCGGCGGCGCCAGCCGGGGCAGGGCCAGCGGCTCGTAGCGCGCGGCAGTCGAGAGGTGCAGGCCCACTTGCAGCAGGGTCTGCAGGTCGCGCGGAAACGGATGCGGCCGCACGCCCTCGCGCTGGATGATGCCGGCATTGCCGAAGCTGGTCTCATGACCGGGCGCGCTCTTGTCCACCAATGTGACGCTGCGTCCCCGCCGCAGCAGGTGAATGCCGGTGGCAATGCCCACAATGCCGGCACCCAGAACTATGACATCGCTCATCGCCGATCCCCCGATACGGTCCATTTCGGGAAATCCTATCAGAGCATCAAAACAAGAAAGCGTCCATTTCATCGCCGGACTTTAGGCCGAAGGGTTGTTTCTCCGCAGAAATCGAGGAAATGCGCAAAGCCTTTGCGTCTCTTCCTGGTGGTGGGTCTATTCCACCCCGGCAAGCGCACGGCCTGGGCAAGCCCTTGTCATGGAAGGACATCCACGCGCTCGCAAGCGGCGGAGCGGGGTATGCCGCACGCCCGTCGCTTTGTCGGATTTGTTCAATCCCCTGGCGCGCCCGGCTCCTAGAACAGGTGTCATCAACCCCAAGGAGACGCCGCCATGTCCACAAGCAAAGCCACCACCGTCGCCGCCATGCTCTTGGCCACCGCCCTCACTCCGGCCCCCGCTCTGGTCCTCGCCATCGCCCTCACGCCGAGCCCGGCCCAGGCCGCCGAAACCGTGCTCACGCTCGATTCCGGCGTTGTCGGCACCCTCTCCGTCCCCGATGCCGGCGCCGACGGCCCTGCCGTCGTCATGCTGCACGGATTTGCCAGCAATCGCGACGAAATCGGCGGCATCTTTGCCGCCCAGGCCGCGGCTCTGGCCGAGGCCGGCATCGCCTCGCTGCGCATTGACTTCCGCGGTTACGGCGAGAGCGCCGGGGCCGAAGCCGAAGTCACCATCGACCGCATGCTCGAAGATGCAGCCATCGCCCGCGCCCATCTGGCTTCGGTCGAGGGCGTCGACGCCGCCCGCATCGGCGTCCTGGGCTACAGTTTGGGCGCCGCCATCGCCATGCTCGACCCTGCCGACTATGCCGCCGTGGCCGTCTGGGGCCAGATGGGTGATCTCAAGGGCGAATTCGTCGAGTTCCTCGGCGAAGAGGCCTTTGCCACCGCGCGCGAGACCGGCAATTACACCGTCGACCTCGGCTGGCGTGTCATCTCGCTCGATGCGCCTTTCTTTGCCAGCGTCGAAAACCACGACCTTGCCGCCGGCTTCGCGGGCTATTCCGGCCCCTTCCTGACGCTGGCCGGCGCTGACGATCCGGCCACGGCCTACTTCGACCAATATCTGGCGCTGGCCACCGGCCCCAGGCAAGGCGTCGTCATTCCCGGCACCGATCACATGCTGGGCGTCTATAGCGACCAGCCCGAAATCGGCGCCGATGTCGTGGCCCGGACCACGGCCTGGCTGGTCGACAGTCTCTGAACGCCGCTCCGGGCCCTGGGCACAGACAATCGATTGTCGGATCGATCGGTGGTCTCCCCACCGGTCGATCCCGTTTCACATCCGGTTCTGCTGCACATAACCCCCGCTACTGGCGGGCACTTCGCGCGCCAGCCATTCCCGGAACAGTTTCAGCTTCCTGGGCTCCCGCCGTCCCTTGGCCGTGGCGAGAAAGTAGCCGCGCTCGCCCCTGACGGGCAGGTCGAACGGCCGCACCAGCCGCCCGTCGCTGATCGCATCGGCCGTCATCATGTCGGCGGCCAGCAGCACGCCCTGGCCGGAAATGGCGGCATCGAAGGCCAG
>CAMLKN010000334.1 GCA_946480655.1 uncultured Devosia sp.
GTTTCAATTGCCGACAGAGCCTCGCGACTCATGGCCTCACCGCTGAGCGACCAGGCGCCATCGACCAATTGCAGCTGCCCCTCCCGCATCTGCAGGAGGGCCCGCATGCCGGCCAGGACATTGGGCATAAATGCTTCCGGTGCGGCGGGGTCGACCACGAGCGCACTCGGATCAGCGTCGGCAATTGTCGAGAGATAGCTGGCCGTAGCCGCCGCCGGCACCTGACCGCTGAGGCTCACGGCACCATCGGCATTGCGAACGGCCTTGAACGCGTAAGGCGGCGCGGGTTCTGCGACAGGCTCTGGCGATGTCGCCTCTGGCGCGGGAGCGGCAGCTTCCGCAACCTCGACGTCGTCCGGCGCAGGATCCTCCAACGAAATTTTCCAGCGTGGTGCCGATGTCCCGAGGAGGCCGGCGGCCTCGGCGGTTGCGCCGGCCGCAAGCGCGGTCCCCGACGCCGTCCAGCCTTCACCGTCGAAGGTGACACGGCCTTCTTTCATGAGGGCGAGGACATCCATGGCTTCCAGGGCTTCGGACACAAAATTGTCCGGCGCATCAGCCCGGAGGGCGGTCTTGTCCTCTACAGAATCGCCAGCCCGGACCCTCAGGAAACGCTGCAGCGATTCCACGGGCACCGATCCTTCCAACAGGATGCCGCCTTCCGTCTTCGCCGCTGACCACAGATAGGGCTCGACCGGCGCCGGTTCGGGGACGGCGATCTCGGGCGACGTGGCGAGCGTCAAGGGCTCCACCTGCGCCAGGGCGATTTCGCGCGCGGTGGCGTCCACTGCCGTCCCGGCAAGGCTCCAGGACGAGCCATCGAAAGATGCCCTGCCCTGTTCGAGGGCCAACAGCGCATCCACCGCCACGCCGACGGCCGCCGCAAAGCCCTCCGGCGCACCCTTGGAAACGACGCTGGTATCAGCCACGCGAGTGCCTACATGCACCTTGAGCCAGGATTGCAGCGAAGCGGCCGGGACATTGCCGGCGAAGAGGAAACTGCCATCGGGAAGGCGCTCGGCCGACCACACATAAGGATCGGCAAGGCCGGGCATGGCCGCCGGCTCGCTCAGCGCCAGGGTCCAGCCGGATTGCGCCAGCCCCCGA
Source organism: uncultured Devosia sp. (assembly GCA_946480655.1). The sequence goes on from CAMLKN010000334.1 coordinate 1,108, forward strand.
ACGGCAAATTCGGTCTCGATCGATCCCTTGTCGATCTCCGATAGCGGCTCGCCTTCCACCGACCAAACCGTCCCGTCGAACCGCACGGCGCCCTCGCGCAACCAGGGGAGAAAGTCCAGGGCCTGCTCCGCCGATGCGGTGAAATCGGGGGCCTCGCCCGAGGCGTAGCTCACGCGCGAGCGAGCAGACGGGCCTGCGCTCGCGAGCAATTGCGCCTCGACATCCGGGTTGGGCAGCATGCCTTCGAGCACCACGCCACCGCCGGGCTCAAGGCGGGCGGCGAATGAATAGGTAGCAGCCCGAGGCGCTTCGATACCCAATTCGGCCACTGTGACGCCTTGCGGCAGATCGTTTGCCAGCAGATCGAGGAGCTTGCGATAGTCCGTCGGAGACTGTGCAAGCCCCGAAATCGAAATGGCCCTTCCAGCCAGCGAGAAGCGCCCCTCCGAGAGGTGCTCCAGGAGATCGAGGCCGAAGTCGACCGCACTGCGGTAGGCGGGCGGCGCCCCGGCACCGAATTTGAGGAAGCTGACATCGGCGCCCTTAACAGCCTCGAACGCGGCCCGGGTCGCTTCATCAGGAACGAAGCCGTCGAAGACCAGCGTTCCGCCCGGCTGCCGGTTGATGCTGACCCAATAGTCGGCAATCCTGGGCGCCGAAAGGGTGACGATGGAACCGGTGCCGGACAGCGCCTCGGTGACCGCTTGGGCAACCTCGACGCTTGGTGGCACACCGGTGAGCCGGCTGATGCCGTCGACAATCTCGGCCTCGCCCCGCTCCAGGCGCGCCAGCTGTTCCACCAGAAGCTTGCTGCGTTCGGCAAAACCATCGGGTGCGCCTGAGGCCAGCGAAAGGCCCGTGGCGATCGGCAGGCCGGAGACGTCCGCCATGCGCAGCCGGTCGGCCACGCGTTCCTCGGGGACGTGACCGGAAATGGCAATGCGCTCTCCGTCGAAGTCGGCACGCCAGATATAGGGGGCCACACGGACCGGCTCGACGGCGATCGTCCCGACGGCAAGACCCTCCGGGACATCGGCCAGGGCCATCTGCAACTGACCCAGGGCCTTTTCCGAACTGGCGCGGCCAACGGCACTAAGGGTCAGATCGGCGAGCTCGAAATACCCGGTTTCGACCAGGTCTGCCTGGGCAAGCGCGAAGTCGAGGGCCCGACGCCATGCCGTCTCGTCAGGCTGACCCGAGCGGATCTGCAGGTCGGCGGCGGCAATGCCGGTGAGCCCCAAGAGCTCCTGGCGCAAAGATTCATTTGGTACATTGCCAAAGAGGCTTACCGCACCATTTTCAACTGAAACATTAATCCGGAAGGGTGCTGCCAGCGGAGCGATGGTGACGGTTTCATCGATCCGGCTGAGGCCTGGAACGCTCGCCAGGGCAGCCATAGCCAGTTCGCGCTCGGCATCTGACGCGGTGGTTCCGGTGAGGTGGACGCTGCGCCCTTGCAGATCGATATGCGCCCAATCCGCTCCCGCAGCGTCGAGCGCCGAACGCCCCTCTTCAGCCAGTGTTTCCAGCATGGCCGGCGTTGCCATGGCCAGGGCCGCAACAGTGCCGCCCAGAACTGTCACAACACCCGGCGCCACCCACTTGAGGAGGTCCCTGATCATCCCGAATCCATTGGAAAACCGCAACTTTTCAAACGGTAGATGATTTG
>CAMLKN010000335.1 GCA_946480655.1 uncultured Devosia sp.
AAAGTGGTGTCCACTTTTGCTGAAAGCGCTCTAGATGCCGAGGCCGGCATAGGCGGCTTCGAGGCGTTCCTTGGCCTTGTTCGGCACCGTCGCGGCCTTGGCTGCATCGAGGTTGGGCAACTCGTCGCCCACCGCGATCGCCCCCACCATGCCCATGGCGAAGTGAGGCGTGCACTTGATGCCATAGAGGCCGGGCACGTCAAAAGTCATGGTGAACTCTTCGTTGACCTTGCTCTTGAACGGTTCGACGCCGTCGGGAAGCATGTCCTTGATGTTCTCGACATTGTGGCTCTTGTCGGTAGGCACGAAGGTCACCGTATCGCCCGGCTGGATGGCAAGGAAGTTGGGCTCGAACACCATGGTGCCGGCCTCGCCCTTGTTCAGCATATGGATCTGATAGTCCGCCGCTATCGTGGGCGCGGCTAACCCCGCCAGGGTAAGGGCGGTCATGAAGGTGGTCGCGAAAGCGCGCATCGAGGTTCTCCTTGGCAATAGGGTCGGCTGACCCGTTGGCAGCCTTCTACGGAGAACAGGGCAAGCAATCTTTGACATGGCGCAAATATCAGGCTGCCGGCCGCAGCAGGAACCGCGATCGATATTTGCGCCTGATCAACGAAGCCGGCAACAGACGGGCGTAATTGATGAGGCGAAGGCGCAAAACTGGATGTGCCGGGTCATGGAGAAGAACAATGGCAAACAATACCTTGCTGTCGCGCCGCGCTTTACTTGCGGGTGCCGCCGCAATCGGGGCAACTACCCAGCTTGCATCGATGGTCGCCGCAACGGCGCAGGAAGCGGTTGAAGCCGTCCCGACGGTGGATTTTGACACGCTTGAGCGCGTCAAGGTCGATCTGGTGGCGCCGCCGTTCGTGCATGCCCATGAACAAGTCGCCACGGGGGCTCCCAGGATTGTCGAGTTCACCATGACGATCGAAGAGAAGCGACACGAAGTCGAGGATGGCGTCGAGCTCTGGGCCATGACGTTCAACGGTTCGGTGCCCGGTCCGATGATGGTCGTGCATGAGGGCGACTATGTCGAACTCACCCTGATCAATCCTGACACCAACCTGATGCCGCACAATATCGACTTCCACGCCGCTACCGGCGCGTTGGGCGGCGCGGCGATGACCAATGTCAATCCGGGTGAAAAGGCGGTCCTGCGGTTCAAGGCCATCAAGGCCGGCGTCTTTGTCTATCACTGCGCGCCCGAAGGCATGGTGCCCTGGCATGTCACATCGGGCATGAACGGCGCCATCATGGTCCTTCCCCGGGAAGGCCTGAAGGATCCCAAGGGCAACCCGATCACCTATGACCGCGCCTACTACGTGGGTGAGCAGGACTTTTATGTCCCCAAGGACGCGGACGGAAACTACAAGACCTATGAGAGCATTGGCGACGGCTATGCCGATGCCGTCGAAGCCATGCGCACGCTGATCCCCAGCCACATCGTGTTCAACGGCAAGGTTGGCGCGCTCACCGGCGACAATGCCCTTACGGCAAAGGTCGGCGAGACCGTGCTGATCCTGCATTCGCAGGCCAATCGCGATACGCGCCCGCACCTGATTGGCGGGCACGGCGATTTCGTCTGGCCCACCGGCAAGTTCCACACGCCCCCCGATGTCGACCAGGAAACCTGGTTCATCCCCGGCGGCACGGCGGGAGCGGCCGTCTATACGTTCCACCAGCCCGGCGTCTACGCCTATGTCAACCACAACCTCATCGAGGCCTTCGAGTTCGGCGCGGCCGGACACTTCGTGGTCGAGGGCGAATGGAATGACGACCTGATGATGAGCGTGCTGGCGCCCAGCCCCATCTGATGCGATCGAGGCGGGCGGTAGGAGCCGCCCGCTCACCCCGTTGCCGGCTCCTATGCCCTTAGCGCCGGCATCTCCCGGAGGCAGAAATGACCGCCCATGCCGTTGGTGCCCGAGATGCGATACCACTCCTGCTCCCAGCAGGGTTGCTCGCCGTGGCGATCGGCGTTCTGGCAGCACAACTCGCACCGCTGCCGGCCTCGTTCCAGCCCGCCGATCTTGCGCCACCAGCAAGCGTCGTTCTGCCTCCGGGAACGCTCACCTACCGGCCCGAGGGCCACTATCTGCGTGACAATGTCCCCATCGATGGACCCGTGGAGCAGATCCGCTTCGCCGAACCCCTCGCGATCATGACCTACCAGGTCAGCGCCGCGGACTATGCGCGCTGCGTTGCCGATGCCGCCTGCGCAATGCCGCTGACGCCGCTGAGGGGCGACGGCAATGTGCCGGTGACGGGTGTCAGCTTCGAGGACGCCGTTGCCTATGCACGATGGCTGAGCACCCGGACGGGGCAGGACTGGGCCCTGCCCACCGATGCCGAATGGGCCTATGCCGCTGCAGAACGCTATGCCGACGATGCCCTCGGCCTCGGCAACGGCGAGGACAATCCGGCACTGCGCTGGATCGCCAATTATCGCCAGGAGGCCGCGCGCAACCGCACGGCCGACCCTGATCCACGCCCACTGGGCAGCTTCGGCGCCAATAGCCACGGGGTCATGGATATGGCCGGCAATGTGTGGGAATGGACCGACACCTGCCACCGCCGCATCCATCTCGATGCCACGGGTGGCGTCGCCAGCGAACAGCTGGCCTGCACGATCAGGGTGCTCGAGGGCAAGCATCGCGCCGCCACCAGCTTCTTCATCCGGGATGCCAAGAGCGGCGGTTGCTCGGTGGGCATTCCTCCGGACAATCTGGGCTTCCGCCTCGTCCGGCGGCCCGCCTGGCACGAGCGGCTCG
>CAMLKN010000336.1 GCA_946480655.1 uncultured Devosia sp.
TCATCTTGCGCGTGCCGCCGATCTCCTGGATCGTCATGGTCTGGAACGTGTCGGTTTCCTTGAGGTTATAGGCCTCCTTCATCCGGTCGATCTGGAAGGCCTCGCAGCCAAGCCCCACCAGCAGGGCCGCGCCGAGGTTCGGATTGGACGTATAGCCCCACTGCGTCCGCCGCAGGATCTGGTAGCCCTCGCCATGCGTGTCCATGGCGCAGCCGGTGCCGTGCACGAAGGGGATGATGCCGTCGATTTCCGGATAGTCGTCGAGCAGGCCCGAGCGATTGATAGCCTCCGCCATGAACTTGGCCACCGTGGCCGAACAGTTCACCGAGGTGAGGATACCGATATAGTTGCGCGTCCCGACATCGCCATTGGCCCGGCGATAGCCCTCGAAGGTCGCCCGCTGCCCCTGCGGCACGAACTCCACCGGAACCGCCCCCTCGGCAAAGGCATAGTCATGGCTCAGCGTGCCATCGGGCCCGCCCATGCCGCAATTATGCTCATGCACCCAGTCGCCCGGCGCAATGCCTTCCTTGGCAAAACCGATGATCTGCCCGAATTTCAGAACCGCCTCGCCCGCGGCAATGGCACGCGTCGCGAATTTGTGGCCGCGCGGCACGCGACGGACAATGGCCACGCCCTCGGGCGTCTCTGTACCGACATCGAGATTGGCCAGCGCCACCGCAATATTGTCGGCGGCATTGAGCACGAGCGTCTTGCCCTGCGGCTGGATGACATGTTCGTTCATCAAAGGGGTCCTGGGGTCGGTTCAAGCGCTTTACGCCGCCGCTTTTTCTCGCCAGATTGCACCCGCAATCGAGAGGATCGGCATTGTCATTCAACGCGCTACTAACTAACATGTTAGCATGAAAACGGAAGCCAGTCCCTACCAATTTCTTGGGTCCGCAGGCGATTTTTCGCGCGGCACGGTCACGATCGACGTGACCAATGCCCTGCGCCACGCCATCGTCACCCTCGCCCTGCCCCCCGGCACCATGCTCGACAAGACCGCCATCTGCACCCAGCTTGGCGTCTCGCGCTTCCCGGTCAGCGAGGCCCTGGCTCGCCTCGCTGAGGAAGGTCTGGTCGACATTGCCCCCCAGCGCGGCTCAACCGTTTCCCTGGTCAAGATCGCCGATGTCCGCGAATACATGCTCATCCGCAAGGGCCTCGAGAGCGAGGCCCTGCGTGTGCTCATCGGCAAGCACGATGCCGAGGTGATCGCGGCCCTCCATGCCAACATGGCGGCCCAGCGCGAGGCCGCCGCCCGCGACGACTCGGAGACCTTTCATCAGCTGGACATCGAATTCCACGAGATCATCTACCGCTCCATGCGGCTGACCAAGGTCAAGGCGATCATCGACAAGGCCCGCGCCAATCTCGACCGCGCCCGCCGCCTCATCATCACCCCGCGCCGCCTCAATCATACCATCGCCGAGCACCAGGCGATCTTCGATGGCATCCTCGCCGGCGACGCGCCGCAGGCCATCGCCGCCATCCGCGCCCATATCGACGCGGTCATGATCGAGCTTTTCGCCTTTGCCCAGGAGCGTCCCTCGCTCTTTGCCGACGGCCACGAATTCACCGCCGAAGACAACGATTTCCCCTTCGGCTAACCAGAGAAACCCATGCTCAAGTCTATCCCGCCCCTGCTCGGCCCCGAACTGCTCTCCACCCTGCGCGCCATGGGCCATGGCGACGAAATCGTCCTGGCCGATGCCAACTTTCCGGCCGAGTTCCTGGGTCCGATGACCATCCGCGCCGACGGCATTTCGGTCACCGACATGCTCGACGCCGTCCTCACCCTCCTGCCGCTCGATCAATATGTCGAGGAAACCGCCATCGGCATGCAGGTCGTGGGCGATCCGGCAGCGCGCCAGCCCATCGACGACGAATTCGACGCCATCATCGCCCGCCATGAACCCGACAAGCGCTATACCAAGATCGAGCGTTTCGCCTTCTACGACCGCGCCAAAAAGGCCGCCGCAGTGGTCCAGACCGGCGAAGCGCGCCTTTACGGCAACATCATCTTGAAGAAGGGCGTCATTCGGCCAAACGCCTGACGCTTTCGACCAAAGCCGCCCTCGACAGACTAACATGTTAGTTCTATGAGGAGCCGATAGCACCCCGCCCCCACACCTCCCCCTTGACGGGGGAGGTAGCGCAGCTAGGCCAATGGGCCGTAGCGAAGCTAGGTGGGGGTGACGACGGGCGTGATGCTCGCGTCCATCCCAATCGGAGGAAATCCCGCCATGAAACTGCTTCGCGTCGGCGCCAAGGGCGCTGAAAAGCCCGCCATCCTCGCCGCCGATGGTTCCATCCGCGATCTGTCGGGCGTGGTCCCCGATATCGGCGGCGCCACCCTCCTGCCCGAGGGCCTTGCAAAGATCGCCGCCACCGACATCAATGCCCTGCCCACGCTCCCGGCCTCCGAGCGCATCGGCCCCTGCGTGGCCAATGTCGGCAAATTCATCTGCATCGGCCTCAACTATGCCGACCATGCCGCCGAGACCGGCGCCAAGATCCCGGAAGAACCGATCATCTTCATGAAGGCCACCAGCGCCATCACCGGCCCCAATGACGATGTCATCATTCCCAAGAACGCCATCAAGCCGGACTGGGAAGTCGAGCTGGCCGTCGTCATCGGCAAGGAAGCCCGCTATGTCGAGGAGGCCGATGCCATGGATCACGTGGCCGGCTATTGCGTCTGCAACGACGTCTCCGAGCGCCATTTCCAGACCGAGCGCGGCGGCACCTGGGACAAG
>CAMLKN010000337.1 GCA_946480655.1 uncultured Devosia sp.
TGAAGCGGCAGAAGGGTCTCGACCTTCTCATCGTCGACTACCTGCAGCTGCTGTCGGGCTCGTCGAAGGCCTCGAGCCAGAACCGCGTGCAGGAACTGACCGAAATCACCACCACGCTCAAGGCGCTGGCCAAGGAACTGGAAGTGCCGATCATCGCGCTCTCCCAGCTCTCGCGTCAGGTGGAAGCGCGCGACGACAAGCATCCGCAACTGGCGGACCTGCGCGAATCGGGGTCTATCGAGCAGGACGCGGACGTGGTTCTGTTCGTCTATCGTGAAGAATACTATCTCAAGAACAAGGAACCCAAAGAGGGCACGCCGGAGCATCTGACCTGGCAGGGGGAAATGGAAAAGGTGCATGGCAAGGCTGAAGTCATCATTGCCAAGCAGCGCCACGGCCCCACCGGCACGGTGCAGTTGAGCTTCGAGGCGCAATTCACTCGCTTTGGTAACCTTGCTCGGGCAGATTACCTGCCTGAACGCATGGAATAGGCATGGCGCTGACTTCGGGCCTTGGGGGCCAACTGAGTATCGACCTGGGGGCACTGGCCCGAAACTGGCGGGCCCTCGACAAGGTCAGCGCCGGTGCGCTGACGGCCGCCGTGGTCAAGGCGGATGCCTATGGCGTGGGCATCGAGATGGCGTCGAAGGCGCTGCATGCGGCGGGCGCGCGCTTCTTCTTCGTGGCGACGCCCGACGAGGGCATGGCGGTGCGCGCCGCGGTGCCCGACGCGCATATCTTCATTCTCTACGGGCTCTATCCCGGGGCAGCCAATCTTTATATCCGGCAGAACCTGATGCCGGTGCTCTCGTCCATGTCGATGCTGGAAGAGTGGCTGGCCAAGTGCGTCGAGCGCAACGAGGCCTATCCGGCGGCCTTCCATTTCGACACCGGCATCAACCGCATCGGCTTCCGGCTCAACGAAGCGTCGCTGGTGCGCGAGCGGATCGAGAAGCTCGGTTATGCGCCGCAGATGGTGATGAGCCACCTGGCCTGCGCCGATACGCCCAGCCACGAGAAGAATCGTACGCAGCTGGCGCTGTTCGGCTCGGTCATGGCGCAGTTTCCCGGCATTCCGGCATCGCTGGCCAATTCGGCCGGGCTGATGACGGGCCGCGACTATCATTTCCAGATGGTGCGCCCCGGCATTGCGCTCTACGGCGGAAGGGCTGTTGCCGGCCGGAAGAACCCGATGCAGCCGGTGGTGACGCTGCATGTGCCCATCCTGCAGGTGACCGAGGCGCGCACCGGGGAAGCGGTTGGATATGGGGCGACCTATACGCTCAACCGCAATTCCCGGCTCGCCATTCTCGGCTATGGCTATGCCGATGGCTATTTCCGCTCCATGTCGGGCACCAATACGCGGCCTGGCGGCAAGGTGTTCATCCGCGGCAAAGTCTGCCCGGTGATCGGGCGGATTTCCATGGACCTGACGGTGGTCGATGTCACCGAACTCGGCTCGGACCTGCCCATGCCGGGGGAAGGCGCCGAAGTGCTTGGCGCCCATATCGGCGTCGACGACCAGGCCGATGCCGGCGGCACGATCGGTTACGAAGTGCTGACCAGTCTCAAGGGCCGGTATAACCGCATCTATGTGGGCGACGGGCACATTCCGGAGTAGCCCTAGGGCCAATTCCGCCCCAACGCAGTGCCGCCCTCGGGCCCGACCCGAGGGCCACCACAAACAGCTGCAAATCCGTGGTTGAGGCGAGTGGTCCTCGGGTCGAGCCCGAGGACGGCGTCGCGGGTTTGAGCGTACGTATGTTCCTTTTTTGTTCTTGTTGAAGTTCGCGCAGTCCTGCTATGGTTCCCCGGACATCGAACGTCGGAATCGCCTTGGCCAGATCAAGCCCCCTCTACATCATCCTGCTGCGCGCCATCGGGCCGGTGACGCATCGCCTGATGAGCATGGCGGCCTGGCGCGACGGGGCGGAGCGGGCCGGATTCGTGGTGCCCGAGACAATGGTCAATACCGGGAACATGATTGCCGGCTTCGAAGGGACGGCGGCGGCGGCTCGGAGGGCCATGGAGCCGGTGCTGCGCGGCTTCGGGCTGGGCGAGAACGTTGCGCCGATCGTACGGACGCCGGGTCAACTGCGGCGGCTGGTGAAGGCGGACCCGATTGCTGACGCCGCAAAGAACCGACCGGCGGAAACCGGCGTCTATTTCTTTGCTGCGGCCAAACCGGAGTTTGGCTGGATCAAGGAGCATGATGGCCCGGAGGCCATCCACATTGTCGCCGACCATCTGGTGGTGGACTTCTCGCAGGATGTCGCCAAATCCGGCAGGCTGATCCGCAAGATCGACAAGCTTTGCGGCCTCAACACGTCGCGCAACTGGAATACGACACGCAAGCTGGCCGAGCGGGCGAGCGCGCGGGAGAAGGAATAGACGTGGCCAAGAACCGATCCCAATTCGTCTGTCAGTCCTGCGGCGCGGTGACCACGCGCTGGGAGGGCCGCTGCGGCGCCTGTGGCGAGTGGAACACCATTGTCGAGGAAATCACCGATTCCGGGGTTGGGGCCGGGCCGAAATCGGCCAAGGCCAATGGGCGGCCGGCCAACCTCGTGCCGCTGTCCGGCGAAACCGAAAGTGCGGCGCGTGTGGTGACCGGCATGGCCGAACTCGACCGGGTGACCGGGGGCGGCTTCGTCAAGGGGTCGGCTCTGCTGGTGGGCGGCGATCCGGGCATAGGCAAGTCGACCCTGCTGCTGCAATCGGCGGCGGCGCTGGCGGCCAAGGGCAAGCGCGTCAT
>CAMLKN010000338.1 GCA_946480655.1 uncultured Devosia sp.
GCCTGTTCCAGCCGTGGCGGCAAGGTGCGCATGCGGGTGATGAGCACATAGCCGCCGATACGAGTGACGTAAGTAGCGGCCGCTGCGGCCAGGATGAGCCAGATTGTGGACAGGTCGCTCATCAGTGCGCGACCTCGGAGCGATCTTCACGCGGACGATCGGGGAGGGGCAGCAGCGCCGCGACCAGCACGCCGCAGATGGCGCCAATGCTGACATGCCAGGGGGAGCCCACGAGGTAGAAACCCGCAACCGACCCGGCCATGCTGGCAGCGACGATCGGGTAGAAGCCGGGCTTGCGGCGGAAGCCCACTACCAAACCCAGGAAATAGACCGGCAGCAGCACGTCGATGGCCCACACCTTCGGGTCGCCCAGCATAGAGCCGAACCAGGCCCCGAGGACGGAAAACAGCAGCCAGGGAAAATAGATCACGACGGCGAAGGAAAGGTACCAGGCAAAGCTCAGGGCCTTGCCATCCTCGGCGCGGCGGATGGCCTCTGCGAATTGCGGGTCGATCAGGAGGAAGAAGGCAAGGGCCTTCTGGACCGGCGAATAGGTGCGGATGTGCCGGGCAATGGCCGCCGAATAAAGGATGTGCCGGAAATTGACGGCAAAGACGGAGAGGACAATGAGCCAGGGCGCTACGTGCTGGCCAAAGAGCTCGATGCCCACCAGTTGGCTGGCTCCGGCATAGATGGTGGCGCTCATGAGCGCCGCATCAAACACCGTCAGGCCGTTGTCGACGGCAACGGCGCCGAACAACACGGCAAAGGGGGCTGCGGACAGCGCGATGATCGCGCCGCCCTTGAGGCCATCGACGATGTCTTTGTTCATCTTGGACCGATGAGGAGGATTCGGACAGGCGCCGAGTGGATCAGGCTATCTCACGGAGAGCAAGGGCCTGGGGTTTGGCGCCGTCAGTTGATGGTGATGACGATCTTGCCGCGGCCATGGCCGGTATCGAGATCCCGGTGGGCCGCCACGATGTCTGCGATGGCGTAAGTCTTGCGGACGGTGGCCAGGAGCTTGCCCTGCTGCGCGAGCGCCAACAGACGGGCAAGACGCAAGCCGTTGCGCTGGCCTTCGACGCTGCGGAGGCCCAGTTCGGCGACGCGACCGAGATCGCCCAGCGACGCAATGCGGTCGCGAGGGACCCCGAGGGTCAGCGACTGGTCCAGCGTTTCGCCGCCGACGCAGTCCAGTATGGCCGTAAGGCCCCGGGGCACTGCCTGCGCAATGCGCTGGGGAAGGTCGAAGCCCGGCGCGAGCGGGATGGCGCCAAGCGACTTGAGATAGTCGAAGTTGGCGGTGCTGCCTGTGCCAATGACTGTTGCCCCTCGGGCCTTTGCCAGCTGTGTGGCGAAGGAGCCGACGCCGCCGGCTGCGCCCTGGATGAGCAGGGTGTCGGAGGCGGTGATGCCAAGACTTTCGATCGCGGTATCAGCGGTCTGGGCCGTACCCGAAAGCGTGGCGGCCTCGCTGAAGGAGATGCCGTCCGGAATGGCGGCGAGGTCGACCACGGGGACCACGACATAGTCGGCAACGGCACCAAAGGCGCGCCGCCCTGCGACCGGCGTGCCCGGTGCGGGCCCCGGAGTCTCCGGGCCCAGGCTCTCGATCACGCCGGCAAATTCGTTGCCGGTCGTCACCGGGAGCGCAAGGTTCGGCATGAGCCTTCCCGAACGGACGCGGCTGTCAAAGGGCTGCATGGCGGCTGCCTTGACGCGGACGAGAGCTTCGCCGGGACCGGGCTCAGGCCGGTCCACGTCCTCGATCACCAGGACTTCGGGACCACCGAAGCCATGAAAGCGCGCTGCACGCATGTGGGTTCAGGCGGCGGCACCTGGCGCGACGTATTCCGGCTTTTCGGGCAGGCCCTTCTGCTTGCGCACCTGGTTGAGGAAGCGCGTGAAGAGGTAATGGCTATCCTTGGGGCCGGGGCTGGCTTCGGGATGGTACTGGACCGAGAAGATCGGCTTGCCGTCGACCGCAAGGCCGGCATTGGAGCCGTCGAACAGGGAGATATGGGTCTGGGTGACGCCGGCAGGCAGGCTTTCGGCGTCCACGGCAAAGCCATGGTTCATCGAGGTGATCTCGACCTTGCCGGTCGTCAGGTCCTTGACCGGGTGATTGGCGCCATGGTGGCCCTGATGCATCTTGGAGGTGGTGCCGCCAAGGGCGAGGCCCATGAGCTGGTGGCCAAGGCAGATGCCGAACATGGGCTTGCCGGTTTCCATCAGCTTCTGGATGGTGGGGACGGCATACTTGCCGGTGGCAGCCGGGTCGCCGGGGCCGTTGGACAGGAAGATGGCGTCGGGATTGTGCGAGAGCACATCGGCGGCGGAGGCGGTAGCCGGGACAACCGTCACCTTGGCGCCCTGGTCGGCAAGGCAGCGCAAGATGTTACGCTTCGCGCCGTAATCGATGGCGACCACATGGAATTCAGGGTTTTCAACCTTGCCGTAACCCTTGTTCCACTGCCAGCCGGTCTGGTCCCAGTGGTAGGTCTGGGCCGTGGTGACTTCCTTGGCAAGATCGAGGCCCTCAAGACCCGGGAACGCCTTGAGTTCGGCCATGATCGAGCCTTCGTCGAAGACGCCGGTGGGTTCATGGGCAATCACGCCATTGGGCATGCCGTTCTCGCGGATGCGGGCAGTCAGGGCACGGGTGTCGATGCCGGCAATCCCGACGATGTTGCGCTTCTTGAGCCAGGCATCGAGCTTTTCGGCGGCGCGATAGTTGGAGGGATTGGTGAT
>CAMLKN010000339.1 GCA_946480655.1 uncultured Devosia sp.
ATGGCGAAGCGGAATGTTTCGGGACTGGGGGGCAGGGGCACCGACGTGAGATCAAGGCCGGTTTCCGAAAGCGTCAGGCGCACGCGCATGGCGCCGGTCCAGGTGCTGGATCTTTCGGCGAGGAAGGCCACGACGGCCTGCCGGGTCACGGGCAGGGCAAAATAGGCGGCTGAATCGAGGAGGCGATCAAGATGCCGGTCGAGGAGGACATAGCCCTCATCCGGCGTCCATTTGAAAGTTTCGATGAGCGTCACGGGGGGAGCCGGGTCGGAGAGGAATTTCAGCTTCAAGAGGGCTTCGGCATATTCATCCTCGGCCGTCGAGTCGGCGACAATACCGCCGCCAATGCCGATAATGCCCTGACCCGTGGCATCGATGACGGCGGTGCGGATGGCGACGTTGAAGGCGAAGTCGCCCGATGGGGCGATATAGCCGACCGAGCCGGTATAGAGGCCGCGCGGTTCGGTCTCAACCTCACGGATGATTTCCATGGCGCGCAGTTTCGGCGCGCCGGTGACCGAGCCGCAGGGAAAGAGGTTTTCGAGCACCTCCGGCAGGCCAATGCCCGGCTTTTTGCGCGCCTCGATGCCCGAGGTCATGGTGTGGAGGCTGCGATAGGTTTCCACCGTGAAGAGGTCGGTGACGCGGACCGAGCCGGTCTGGGCGATCCGCCCCAGATCGTTGCGCAGGAGGTCGACGATCATCAGGTTTTCGGCGCGGTTCTTCTCGTCGGCGGCGAGGGCGTCGCGACCGGCCGCGTCCTGGGCCAGGGACAAACCGCGCTTGAGCGTCCCCTTCATCGGCCGGGCCTTGAGCTGGTCACCCTCTCCGGAAACGAAAAGTTCGGGCGAGCGCGAAAGAACATGGTGGTCGCCGGCATGGATATAGGCGCCATAGGCCACCGGCTGGCTTTGCGCGAGGGTGCGGTAGAGCCCCAAGGGATCACCCTCGAGGGTGAGGCGGGCGCGCAAAGTGAGATTGACCTGATAGGTATCGCCGGCGGCGATCAGGTCCTTCACCCGGTCGAAGGCAGGCCGGTACTGATCGAGCGTCAGAGAGGGTGTGAGGTCCTGCGCTCGCCCCTCGGGGGCGGAGGCGAGGAGGGCCGCGATCTCGGCGCCGGATGGGCGTCGCGGCGCATCATAGAGGCCGAACCAGAGGAGGGGCGTTTCGCTGCGCGCCGGCAGCAGCCGCAGGAGCCGCTCCTCGAACAGGAAGCCCAGTTCATAGGCGAGGTATCCGGCCGCCCACAGCCCCTCGCGACCTGCCTCGGCCAATCGCGCCAGCGCCGCGCGCGCGCCCTCTGCATCATGCGCCACCAGCACGTCGCGCGGCCGGGTGAACAGCAGGCTCTGGCCATCGGGATTGAGATTGTCGTGCAACAGCACGGTGCCGGAGGTGATCATGGCCGGCCTTTTAGTATTTTTTGCATCGGCGCGATATGGGACGGCTTGGCGGGATAGCGGGCAAGTGGCAGAGAATATTCGTCCGGGCGCACGCTGTGCCCGGTTTGAGGGACCTCATTATGAAAACGCTTCTGCTGGGCGGCCTGGCTGCCCTTGCGCTCGTGGCCGGCATGGCGCCCGCCGCGGCACAGACCGTGGAATTCACGGTCATCAACAACAGCTCATACGACCTGCACTATTTCTACACGACGCCCAGCAATGAAGACTATTGGGGCGAGGACCTCCTGGGGGATACGGGGATTCTCGAATCGGGCTACCAGGCGACCGCCACGATCGGCGACGGCTCCGACCAGTGCCTCTATGACTTCAAGTTCGTCATGGACAACGGCGCCGAACTGATCGAGCCGGCAATCGACATCTGCACGCTCAATTCCTACACGATCAACGACTGACCCAATCCGGCCGCTCGCGGCGCGCGGGCGGCCCCCCGGCCCTGCCGTATTGGAAAAACTCCCCAAGGGCGCGCTTGAAGCCCTTACCGCACCCCCCTATATACGCCGCAGGCCCCCAAGGGGGCGAATGTGAAACCTACGAGGGACCCCGGCCCTTTGGGCCAGGAAGCTGCTTTCATAGAGAGGGCTTTGCGGCGGGTTCGCTAAGAGAGAGGCAGAGTAAATGGCTAAAGTTATCGGCATTGACCTGGGTACGACCAATAGCTGCGTCGCCGTGATGGACGGCAGCAACCCCAAGGTTATCGAGAATGCGGAAGGCGCGCGCACCACGCCCTCCATGGTCGCCTTTTCCAAGGACGGCGAGCGCCTTGTCGGCCAGCCGGCCAAGCGCCAGGCGGTGACCAACCCGGAAAACACCCTGTTCGCGGTCAAGCGCCTGATCGGCCGCCGCTATGACGACAAGGTCGTGGCCAAGGACAAGGACCTGGTGCCGTTCAAGATCACCAAGGCGGACAATGGCGACGCCTGGGTCGAGGCCAATGGCGACAAATACTCGCCCAGCCAGATCTCGGCCATGGTGCTGCAGAAGATGAAGGAAACCGCCGAAAGCTATCTCGGCGAGACCGTCACCCAGGCGGTGATCACCGTTCCTGCCTATTTCAACGACAGCCAGCGCCAGGCCACCAAGGACGCAGGCAAGATTGCCGGCCTTGAAGTGCTGCGCATCATCAACGAGCCGACTGCGGCCGCGCTCGCCTATGGCCTCGACAAGAAGAACAGCGGCACCATTGCCGTCTATGACCTTGGCGGCGGTACCTTCGATATTTCCATCCTCGAAATCGGCGATGGCGTGTTCGAGGTGAAGTCGACCAATGGCG
>CAMLKN010000340.1 GCA_946480655.1 uncultured Devosia sp.
TTCGCATCGACCCAGCGCAAGCCCGCCGGCGTCTCCTCCTGTTTCCAGAACGGTGCGCCGGTCTTGAGGTAATCCATCAGGAATTGGGCGCCCTCGAAGGCGGCCTGGCGATGGGGGGCGAGGGTCATGACCATCATGATGGTTTCGCCGGGGAGGAGGCGCCCATAGCGGTGAATCACGCCGGCATCGATGAGGCCGAAACGGGTGATGGCGGTATCGCGAATAGAGGCGAGTTCGTTCTCGGCCAGGGCCGGATAGCATTCGAGGATGAGGGCACTGATCGGGTCTTCGCGCCTGGAGCGGACAATGCCGGTGAAGGTCACCATGGCACCCGCTTCGACATGGGCCGCCTGGAAGGCGTTGGTTTCGGCCCCCGGATCGAAGGGTTCTGTGGTGACCCGGATCATCTCAGCCGCCGGTCATGGGCGGCAGGATCGCTACTTCGCGCGCGCCGGCGAGGGGTGTGTCCCAGGGCACGATGCGGGCATCGCGCGAGAGCTTGAAAATGGCCGGATTGGCCATGGCGAGGTCGAGGGCCTCGTCCTGGCTGCGCAGCCAAGCCACAAGATCGGCCAGGGTAACGACTTCGGGCGGCGGCAATACTTCATCGCTGGCGCGGTTGAGGCGTTCGCGTAGCCAGGCGAAGTAGAGGACTTTCATTTGCCGATGCCAGACAGGTGCGGCCATGAGGCGCGTGTATAGGTCCACCCAGTCCAGAGCGTGATGATGCCTGCAATCCAGAGGACGACGTCGGAGACGACGCCAAGGCCTGGCACGATGGGTTCGGCAATGACGATGCCCAGGGCCACGAGCTGGATGGTGGTCTTCCATTTGGCCAGCTTGGTGACGGGCAGGACCACGGTCTTGTTGCCCAGGAATTCGCGAAGGCCGGGGATAAAGGTCTCGCGGAAGAGGATGGCCACGGCCGGGATGAGGTCGAGTGCCGACAGGCTGCGATCCCAGGCGAGCACGGCGATGAGGATGATGACGAGGATCTTGTCGGCGATGGGGTCGAGCATGCGGCCGAGGTCTGAATACTGGTTCCAGGCCCGGGCGAGATAGCCGTCGACCCAGTCGCTGGTGGCCGCGACAATGTAGAGGAACAGCGCGACCGAGCGCGCGGCGGGCGCCCCCGACATGATCAATGCCGCAATGGGTACGATCGCCGCGATGCGGGCGATGGTGATGATATTGGGGACGAGGGTGAGCGGGTTCCGGTTCATGGCGGGAGAGAACAGGATGGGGGGGCGGGGGTCAAGCCTAGAGATGGCGCATGCGGGTAGGCCGACACCCCCACCCTGCTCGATTCAACGGACTTGGCAAACGCCAAGTCCTATCTCACTTCCCTCCCCACAAGGGGGAGGGAGTCGAAGGAGCCGTGGTGACTGAGGCTTGCGCCTCTCTCCCCCTTGTGGGGAGGGAACGAGGGTGGGGATACTAAGCCACGGCCTGATTGGTCACAGCGCGGCGCTGCCGGACGGACTTGGCCAGATCGCGCAGGGTGGATACGGTCGTATCCCAGTCGATGCAGCCATCGGTGATGGACTGGCCATAGGTGAGGGTCTGGCCCTCGACCAGGTCCTGGCGGCCGGCGACCAGGTTGGATTCGACCATGACGCCGATGATCCGCTTGTCACCTGCAGCAAGCTGGGTGCCGATATCGGCGAGGACAAGCGGTTGGTTTTCCGGGTTTTTGGAGGAATTGGCGTGGCTGGCATCGATCATCAGGGCCGGGTTGAGTCCGGCCTTGAGGGCGGCCTTGGCAGCGGCATCGACACTCTCGGCGTCGAAGTTCGTGGTTTTGCCGCCGCGCAGAATGATGTGGCAATCCTCATTGCCGGTGGTGGCGGCAATGGCGGAACGCCCATCCTTGGTGACGGCCATGAAATGATGCGGCTGGGATGCGGAGAGCACGGCGTCTAGCGCGATCTTCACATTGCCATCGGTCCCGTTCTTGAAGCCGACGGGGCAGGAAAGACCCGAGGCCAGTTCGCGGTGAATCTGGCTTTCGGTGGTGCGGGCGCCGATCGCGGCCCAGGAGACGAGATCGGCAATGTATTGCGGCGTCGTCATGTCGAGGAATTCGCAGGCGGCGGGCATGCCGAGATTGGCAATGTCGAGCAAGAGGGTGCGGGCCGTGTGCAGGCCTTGGGTGATGTTGAAGCTGCCGTCGAGATCAGGATCGTTGATCAGGCCCTTCCAACCCACGGTGGTGCGGGGCTTTTCGAAATAGACGCGCATGATGATTTCGAGGTCACCGGCCAGTTCCTCGCGCAGCGCGAGGAGACGGCGGGCATAGTCCATGGCCGCGACCGGATCGTGAATGGAGCAGGGGCCGACGACAACGGCCAGGCGGTCATCGGCGCCGGTCAGAATGTTGTGGAAGTCGTGGCGGGCCGCGATGACAGTACGGGTGGCCGCGTCGGTGCGCGGATGGGTGCGCATCACTTCAATGGGCGTGGGCAGCGGCTTAATTTCGGTGATGCGAAGATCGTCGGTGGATTTGAGCATTTTGGGTCGGTCTCTCGGTGTTCTTGACGCGAGGGGCCAACAAAAAAGCCGCCTCGGAAGTCGGGCGGCTGGCTTGCGATTTGGTGGTCTTGTCTGGGGTCAGATCACACGCGCGCAATAGCCTCCGCCGGGAGCGGATAGCTAAAGTACCAATAAAAGGTCGCTGCGTTGATCATGGGC
>CAMLKN010000341.1 GCA_946480655.1 uncultured Devosia sp.
ATTTGTTGCTAATACGTATCAACGCTAATACGCATTAGCAATGGGGCGGAAGCCATGACGCCGACAAAGCGACTGACTCAAAAGGACATTGCGCAGCTTGCTGGGGTCAGCCAGGCGACCGTGTCGCTCGTGCTCAACGGCACGCCGACCAGCCGCAACCGGATTCCCGACGAAACGCGAGAACGCGTGGAAAAGGTTATTCGAGACACCGGCTATGTGGCCGACCCGGTCGCCCGGCGCATGGTGAAGGGCCACAACCGCATCCTGGGCGTCTTCACCTACGAGCCCGCCTTCCCTTCCGGCCAGGCCGATTTCTTCACGCCCTTCCTGTTCGGCATAGAAGAGGCCGCACAGAACCTGGGCTATGACCTGCTGCTGCTCACCGGCGCAGGACGTGATCGCAAGATCTTCGGCGAGAATGCGCGCCTGCGCCTGGCCGATGGCTGCGTGATCCTGGGGCGCCGCTTCGACAATACCGAACTAGCGCGGCTGGTGGCCGGCGACTTTCCGTTCGTGGCCGTTGGCCGTCGTGACGACGCCGGCGGGCCCGTGCCCTATGTGGGCGGTGATTATGCGCCCGCCACTTCGGCGCTGGTGGAGCGTGCCAAGGCGCTGGGTCATCAGCGCATTGCCTATGTCGGCCTCTGCGAAGGCGCGGAATCGACGGTTGACCGCTGGTATGGCTTTTCCCGCGCCGTGGGCGAGGCGGAGCTGGTCACCAGCATCTTTGCGGTGGGTCGCCCTGCCGGTGAAGTGCTCGACGTGTTGCTGGCAGCTGACGCCACCTGCGTCTTCTTCACAGAATTGGCGGACGCCATCCGCGTCGAGCAGGAAGCGCGCGCCCGCGGCCTGTCCATTCCAGGCGACCTGTCGATCGTGGTGCTGGGCAATCACATCCGCGCCGAAGAGCCCGGCCGGCGCTTCACCTCATTCGTCATTCCGCGCGAGGCCATGGCCCGTGCCGCAACAGAAATGCTCGTGCGCCGTGTCGAAAACGACGCGCCGGTCGAGCAATTGCTGCTGCCCTGCGAACCCGTCGAGGGCGACACCCTCGGCGCCCCTCCTTCCAAGACCAAGAAGACCAGATGACAAAAGAATTCTCCGCAGACCTGCTCGTTGTTGGCGGTGGCCTGGGTGGCGTTGCCGCAGCCCTGGGCGCACTGCGCTCAGGCCGCACCGTCATCCTCACCGAGGAATTCGACTGGCTCGGTGGCCAGCTGACCAGCCAGGCCGTGCCGCCTGACGAGCACTCCTGGGTTGAGCAGTTCGGCGTGACGCGCTCCTACCGCCAGTTGCGAAACGGCATCCGCCAGTTCTATCGCGACCACTATCCGCTGACCGCCGAGAGCCGTGCGTGGGGCGATCTCAATCCCGGAGCCGGCTATGTAAGCCGCCTTTGTGCCGAGCCCCGCGTCGGCGTGGCGGTCATCGACGCGATGCTCATGCCCTTTATCGGCGGCGGCAAGCTGCGGATCATGAAACCCTATCGCCCCATCGCTGCCGAAGTGGACGGCGACACGGTCCGCGCCATCACCCTCGTTCACCGCGACAGCGGCGAGCGTATCGTGATCTCTGCGCCCTATGTGGTGGACGCGACCGAACTGGGCGACCTGCTTCCACTCACCGGCACCGAATATGCCAAGGGTTTCGAGGCCCAGTCGGACACCGGAGAACCCAGCGCCCCGGCAGAGGCGCAGCCAGACAACGTCCAGGCGATATCGGTCTGCTTTGCCATCGATCATGTCGATGGCAACCAGGTGATCGACAAGCCAGCCAATTATGACTTCTGGCGGCAGTACCAGCCCGAGTTCTGGGGCGGCCCGCTGCTCGGCTTCAAGGCCCCGCATCCGCGCACGCTGGAAATAACCGAGCGCAGCTTCACCCCCAATCCGGATGACGATCCGCTGCTGGTCGACGCTGACCAGCGCCGCAATCCGGGCGACGGCAACCTCTGGACCTTCCGCCGCATTGCCGCCCGCCGCAACTTCGTGCCCGGCGCCTATGGGTCTGACATCTGCCTCGTGAACTGGCCGATGATCGACTACATGCTCGGCACCATCATCGACGTTTCAGAAGACGAGAAGGCCGCGCACCTCAAGTCCGCAGCCGACCTCTCCTATTCGGTCTTCTACTGGCTGCAGACCGAGGCTCCGCGACTCGATGGTGGCCAGGGTTTCCCCGGCCTCAGGCTCCGCGGGGACGTTACCGGTACCGAGCATGGCCTGGCCATGGCGCCCTATATCCGAGAAAGCCGCCGCATCCTGCCGGTCACCCGCATCGTCGAGCAGGACGTGTCCATGACCATCCATGGCAACACCCTGTCCAAGCAGTATCGCGACAGTGTCGGCATCGGCATGTACCGCATCGACCTGCACCCCTCGACCGGCGGCGACAACTATGTCGACGTTGAATCCGCCCCATTCGAAATCCCGCTCGGCGCCTTGCTGCCGCGCCGGGTGAAGAACCTGCTGCCGGGCGGCAAGAACCTGGGCACCACCCACATCACCAATGGCTGTTATCGCCTGCATCCGGTGGAGTGGAACGTGGGCGAAGTGGCCGGTCTCCTGGCCGCACACTGCCTCAACAACGGGCTGACGCCGCACCAGGTGCAGGCGGATGACGGCCTGCTCACCCAATTCCAGGCACGCCTCCATGCGGAAGGGATCGAGATCCGCTGGCCGGAC
>CAMLKN010000342.1 GCA_946480655.1 uncultured Devosia sp.
ACCGGCATGCTGGGCATGCCGCGCCGCGTCTTCACCTATGGCGCCGAGCGCGGCTGGACCGAACTCAACATGATTTCGAGCCTTGGGGCCTTCGTCTTTGCCGCCGGTTTCCTGCTGCTGGTCTGGGACTGCGTGCGGCCCAAGAAGAGCCAGCCACAGGTCGATCGCAATGTCTGGAATGCCGGCACCCTCGAATGGGCGGCCCGCTTCGGTGACTCCTGGGGCATGCGCTCCATCCCTCGCATCAATTCCCGCTATCCGCTCTGGGACGACAAGGACTACATGCGCAAGCTCGACGAAGGCGAAGGCCTGTTGGCCGACGCCAAGGAGGGCAAGCGCGAAACGCTGGTGACCAGCGTCCTCGACGCCCAGCCCATCCATGTGTTGCGCGTCGCCGGGCCCGGCTGGCTGCCGATGATCGCGGCGGCCGGCCTGGGGGCTGTCTTCATCTTCATGACCTTCAAGTGGTGGCTGCCCACGGCGGCGGGTGGAGTGGTCTTCCTCTGGGCCCTTCTGCGCTGGCTCTGGACCGGCACGGCCGAAATCCCCGAAAAGAAGACCAAGGACATAGGCGACGGCATCTGTTTGCCGCTCTATGTGTCGGGTTACAAGTCCACCGGTTGGTGGGCCATGTTCATCACCATGACCGGGGACCTCACCGCCTTCCTGGCCTTGCTCTTTGGTTACTTCTTCTTTTGGACTATCCATCCCGATTTCCCGCCGCAGGACATGGATGGGCCCGGTTGGTTCTGGCCGATGGTCGCTGGATTGCTCGTGCTCCTCACTTGGGGCCTGACCCTGGGCGCGCGGATCGTCAACGGCGCTGGTAGTTCCGGCAAGGCCAAGCTGATGCTCGCGGCGAGCCTCGTCGCCACGCTGGCCTCCGGCCTGGCCGTGGCCGCCGGCCCCTGGACCACTGGACTCGATCCGACCGTCAATTCCTATCCAGCCATCGTCTGGGCCCTGGTCCTCTGGGTCCTCGGGCATTTGATTGCCGGCTTCATCATGCAGGCCTATGGCCTCGCCCGCCTCGCCTATGGCAAGGCGACGCCAACCCATGACGCCGATCTGTGGAACATCACGCTCTATTGGCACTTTACAGCCTTCAGCGGCGTGCTGACCGCGCTGGTCATCGGAGGCTTTCCATACCTGACATGAGCAAGCCCGACCCAGTCACAGAGGAAGTGAGACGCGAGACCGGATCGGGCACCGATCTTTGGCGCGTCATCATCTCGCCTTCGATCTGGGCCCTGCATTTCCTTGCCTGCTACGTCTCGGCCGCCATCTTTTGCGAAAAGCTGGGGCGCGACACGCCCCTGGTCGATATCCGCCTGCTCGTAATCGTCGTGACGGTCCTGGCGCTGGGCGGCATCTTCTGGTCCACGCTTGGCCTCTGGCGCGTGCACGAGCGCAGCCTCACCGACAATGACTTCGAGTACGAGCACAACACGCCCGAGGAACGGCACCGTTTCCTGTCGCATGTGGCCCTGATGCTCAGCGTGCTCTCGGCCGTCGCCGTGGTCTATGTGACGATACCAATGCTCTACCTCGAGACCTGCCGATGAGCGCCCGTCTTCTGATCGGCATCGGGCTCGCTCTCCTGCTGGCCGCATGGGCAGGGCCATTGCCGCGCCTGGTACCCGAGAGTTTCGCCGCCCATATGGCCCTGCATATGAGCGTCGTCGGCATCGCCATGCCGGTTCTTGCCGCTGGGCTTGCACCGCTGGTGGCCGATCGTCCCTGGCTGCGGTCGCAACTCGCTTTGCCCATCGTCGTGAGCCTTCTCGACCTTGTGGCTGTCTGGGGCTGGCACATACCCGCGCTGCATCACGCGTCCCGAACGTCGGGCTGGATCTTGGCGATCGAACAGGGGACATTCGCTCTCGCGGCCCTGCTGGTCTGGGTTTCCGCCCTAGCTGCGCCCTCCGGCAAGCGGCAGGGTGCGGCCTTGGCGGGTGCATTGACGCTCTTCTTCACGTCCATGCACATGACCCTGCTCGGCGCGCTGATCGGACTTGCGCCGCGGCCGATCTATCCGGGGCACGCCCATCACGTGCCCTTCGGCCTCACCGGCCTGGCCGACCAGCAGGTGGGCGGGGTGATCATGCTGGCCATTGGCGGCGTCATCTACCTAGCCGGCGGATTGGTACTGGTGGGGCGGGCGCTGCGGCGTCCGGCATTGCCATGAGACCGCTCCTGCCTATTCTGGCCAGTGCCGCCGCCGGCGCCCTGATGATGCTGGCACTGCCCGTGACAGGTCTTCTCGACCACAGCGCCAGGCCCGGCAGCAATCCGATGATCGACTGGTACAGCCAGACGGCCGCCCGTCAGTCCATCGCGCTGCGCTCGCTTTTCATCACCGTCCCCGATCTCGACGATCCGGTCATGGTCCAGCGCGGGGCGGGGCATTTCGAGCTGGTCTGCGCAGGCTGCCATGGCAGTCCGGCCAAGCCGGCCGCCCGCTTTGCCCAGGACATGTCACCACAGCCGCCCCGACTCACCACTTGGCGGCCGGATGCACGACTGTTTCAGACGGTCAAATACGGCATCCGTCACACCGCCATGCCCGCATGGCCTAGCCATCTTCGCGACGACGAAATCTGGGACATGGTCGCCTTCCTGCGGCGGATGCGCACCATGAGCGCCACCGAATACGCCGAGCTTGCCTTCGGCACCGC
>CAMLKN010000343.1 GCA_946480655.1 uncultured Devosia sp.
GGGCGCTGCATCAGCCTCCTCAAGCTGCTGCTGACCAATTTCTGCATCTATGACTGCGCCTATTGCATCAACCGCTCATCGTCGAATGTGCGGCGGGCGCGGTTCTCGGTGGAGGAAGTCGTTCGCCTCACGCTCGACTTCTACCGTCGAAACTATATCGAGGGGCTATTCCTCTCCTCCGGCATCATCCGCTCGCCCGACCACACGATGGAGGAACTGGTGCGGGTGGCGCGCACCCTGCGCGAGCAGCACCTGTTCGCTGGCTACATTCACCTCAAGGTCATTCCCAATGCGTCGCCCGAACTGCTGGTCGAGGCCGGCCGCTGGGCCGATCGCCTGTCCACCAATATCGAACTGCCCACCGACGTTGCGCTGGAGCAGTTGGCGCCGGAAAAGCGGCCTTCGGAAATCCGCACCGCCATGGCGCGGCTGCGCGGCAGGCTCGACGAGGCAGTCCCGGAGGGTAAGCCCAAAGCCAAGCCGGAAAAGTTCGCCCCGGCCGGCCAGTCGACGCAGATGATCATCGGGGCCGATGGCGCCAATGATGCGGCCATCCTGACGCGCGCCGCCGGGCTCTACTCGGGCTATCGTCTCAAGCGCGTTTACTATTCCGCCTTCTCGCCGATTCCCGATGCCAGTTCCCGGCTGCCCCTGAAACCGCCGCCGCTGATGCGCGAGCACCGGCTCTACCAGGCCGACTGGCTGATCCGTTTCTATGGCTTCGACGTGCCGGAAATCGTCTCCGGCGGTGATCAAGGCGACCTCGACCTGGCGATCGATCCCAAACTGGCATGGGCCCTCAAGCAGCGGCAGAACTTTCCGGTGGACGTCAACAAGGCGGAGCGCGAATGGCTCTTGCGGGTGCCGGGGCTTGGCATCAACGCGGTTGACCGCATCCTGAGGTCGCGGCGCCATCATCGCCTGAGACTTGCCGATGTCGCGCGCATGACCGCCTCCATCGACAAGGTTCGCCCCTTCATCGTTTGCGCCGACTGGACGCCGGGCGCACGGCTGGACGACCTGCGCTTGCGCCGGAAGCTGGCGCCGCCCCCGACCCAGTTGAGCCTCTTCTGATGCTGGCCGTCCGCCTCGACCGGCTCAATGATCTCGACGAGTGGCGCGGCAAGGCGCGTCGCCTGCTCGCCGCCGGCATGGCGCCCAGCCAGGTCGTTTGGCGCGCGGGAAGCGAACAAAACGGCCTCTTTGAAGCGGGCGATACCATGCTGCCCGATGCTGGCGGTCCAGTGGGGACGGTGCCGCGGCAATTCATGGACCTGGCGGGGTCGGTCATCCAGCATTCGAGCCCCGACCGCTTCGGCGTCCTCTACCGCGTCCTGTGGCGCCTGCAGTCCGACCCCGCCTTTTTCACCAATGCTGGGGATCGCGACAACAATCTGCTCACAAATTGGGCGTCGGCAGTGCGCCGCGATGCCCACAAGATGAAGGCCTTCGTCCGCTTCCGATCGGTCATGGAGGGCGATCAGGAGCGCTTCATTGCCTGGTTCGAGCCGGATCATTTCGTCCTGGAAGCCACCGCTCCCTTCTTCGCCCGGCGCTTTGCCGGCATGGATTGGGGCATTGTGACGCCCTATGCAAGTGCCTGGTGGGACACGGAAAAACTCGAATTTGGTCCCGGTGGCAACAAGAGCGACGTGCCGGCCGAAGACGCCGTCGAGAACGACTGGAAAACCTATTACGCCTCGATCTTCAATCCCGCCCGCCTCAAGGTGGCAATGATGAAGAGCGAGATGCCGGTCAAATATTGGCGCAACCTGCCCGAGGCCGAAATCATTAAGCCTTTGATCCGACATGCGAAAACGATGGAGGAGGAGATGATCGAGCGTGCCGCCACCCAGCCGCCGGCCCGCCATCTGCGGCAGCAGGCGCGGCAAGCGGAAGTCGAGCCAAATCAGGATCCTGGTTCGCTCGCCGCTGCCCGCGATGCGGTGCAGGACTGCCGCCGCTGCCCGCTTCACGAACAGGCAACACAGGCCGTTTTCGGAGAAGGGCCGGCCAATGCCAGCCTGATGTTCGTCGGCGAACAGCCTGGCGACCAGGAGGATCTTCTTGGCCGTCCCTTCGTCGGTCCGGCTGGACAAGTGCTTGACGAGGCTATCGAAAAGGTCGGCATCGAGCGCAGCAAGGTCTATGTGACCAACGCCGTCAAGCACTTCAAGTTCACCCCGCGCGGCAAGCGCCGCATCCACCAGCGACCGGACACGGGCGAAGTGCAGGCCTGCAGGTTCTGGCTCGATCTTGAACGGCATTTCGTCAAGCCGCGTCTCGTCGTCGCCCTCGGCGCCACGGCCGCGCAGAGTCTGCTAGGAAAGGCCAATGTCACCATCGGCAAACTCCGCGGCCAACCCATTGAAATGGCTGATGGAACAGTGCTCTTGGTCACAAACCATCCATCCTATCTGCTCCGTATTCCCGATGCGGAGAGCCGGGCGCGTGAGCTGGCGAAATTCGAAGCCGACCTCGCAATGGCGCGCGACCTGCTGGCCGATCTGGAAAAGTCTACCGCCTGATACCGCAACGCTTGACAGGAAGGAGCGGTAAACCTTAGTAAGGCGCGCATCGGCACTGCCGACGGCCCTTTGGGGCGGAGTAGCTCAGTTGGTTAGAGCAGCGGAATCATAATCCGTGTGTCGGGGGTTCAAATCCCTCCTCCGCTACCA
>CAMLKN010000344.1 GCA_946480655.1 uncultured Devosia sp.
TTCTGCCGGTCGTTGGAGACGTCGGCCTCGCCGGCAATGACCACGTATTTGTGGCCGCCATTGTCGGCCCAGGCGAGCGAGACATGGGGAAAGTTCTCGATCTCGGTGAGCTTGTGGCCTTCAAGGTCGGTGAGGAAGTAGATCGCGTTTTCCTCGCGCCGGACCCGGGCCGACATTGGCCGGCTGCGCTGTTGGTTGCCATCCCAGGTGGTCAGCATGCAGATGTCGATCTTTCTGGCCAGGTCCCAGATACGGTCGACGGCTTCTTCTGGCGGCAGGACGTTGTTGTTGTCCTTGGTCATGATGGCACTCCTTCAAATCGGTGGAAGGAGAACGGCGCGCGCGAACTGAGGTTGCCCCTCTACCGCGCTGTCACGATCACTTATTCGCGGCTTGTCAGCCGCCAGCGCCCTGGTAATTGCGCAGGCAATGGCGCCAGTGTGCCATGGCGATCAGTACGAAGAGCGGGCCGATGGCGAGAGAGGCCGGGCCGGCCCAATCGCCGAGAATCGGGACGGGCTTGCCCAGGGCGACCGCCGTGGGGACGAAAGCGAGAAAGCCCAGGGGCGCGAAGGTGATCATCATCACCTGCAGGGGCGGGGGGAAGATGTTGAGCGGGTAGCGGGCCAGCTCCCAGAAGCCGAAATAGATGGCGAAGAGATGCCGCGAGCGCACCCAGACAAGTGCGGTTGCGCCGATCATGGTCATCAGCGCCGCAGTGAGCATGGCGGCGCTGATGGTGGCGGCGATGAAGTAAACCACCAAAGCCGGGGACCATGCGATGGCCGTATTGGCGAGCGACCAGACCATCAGACCCAAGGCGAGCGCGATGTGGCCGCCATATTCAATGTTGAGTCCCGAAAAGGCCAGATAGGTCCAGGTGCCGATCGGCTTGACGAGGATGGCGTCGATGGTGCCGAGCCTGACCTTCTCCTCCATGTCGCGAAACTGGACGAAGCTCAGCGAGGCACCTAGGGCATAGGCGAGGAGGTGAAATGCCAGCAGCAGGGCCATTTCCGGCCAGGCCCAGCCCCCCAGATTTTCGAAGCGGGTTATGATCAGCGCAATGGACGCATAGGTGCCGGCATAGCCGATGGCTTGGGCAATCCAGCCGATCACCAGCGCTCCCCGGTATTCCAGATGCGTGCGCACATGAATGCTGACCAGGTGGGGGAGAATGCGGAGGGCGCGGAACATGGCTCAACCTCCCTGGACGATCAGCCGGTGGCGCGCCCGCGACCAGAGCCAGGCGAGGAAGGCGCCGAGGACGGCCAGCCAGACAAGGCCAATGACGAGGTGGAGACCGGCCTCCGGCAGGTCGAGCTTGCCCAGATAGACGGCGGAGGGATAGTAGCTGACCCAGGCGAAGGGCAGGTAACCCAAGGCTGCCGCGAGGGGTGGTGGCATGAACCAGAGCGGCACGATGGCCCCCGACGCCACGGCCATGATGCCGCGCAGGAACCAGTCGAGTGCAAAGGCCGTCAGAATCCAGAAGGCGAGCATGGCGACGGTGGTGGCAATCAGAAACAACATGGCCCAGGAAACGGCCCAGTAACACAGGAACAAGAGGGCATGCGCCGCACTCGCCGGCGGCAGCAGGCCGACCG
The DNA here is from genome assembly GCA_946480655.1 of uncultured Devosia sp. The sequence continues at coordinate 1,608 of CAMLKN010000344.1, forward strand.
CCAGGAAAACGATGATCAGGACCGGCAGGGTAATGGTCACTTGCTCGAAGGCACTGTTGCCGAGCTGGTTGAAGAACAGCAATGCCGGGTAATGGAGCGGCTTGAGCAGGTACGCGGTGACATTGCCGGTGCGGATCGTCTCGCCCACCTCGCGGATGAAAGGCGTAGTGTTCCACTGCAGTACCGGACCGGCCAGCAGCACATAGGTGATCATCTCGGGCAGGTTGACGCCTGCGACGCTGCTGGTGCTGGACCCGGCAAAGGCCGCAGTCCAGACGGCGATATAGGCAAAGGTCGCGACCAGTTCCCCGAAGACCCCGGCCCAGACCTGATTGCGATAGGCGAGGCGCGCCTGGAAGGCGGTGGCGGTGAAGGCGGGATAAGCGCTGACCCTCATGGCAGTGCCCCGGCCAGCCTGGTCTTGTTCTGGTAGAAGGTGCGGATCACCTCCTCGATATCGGGCTCTTCGAGCTTGATATCCTGCAATCCATGGCCGCGGCCGAGTTCGCCAAGAACGTCGAGCAGCGAAACGTCTTCGCGATCGAGCAGGTAGTGCTTGGCGCTGCCTTCGTCCGCCACCAGCGTAGCCGCGGTGATGGCGATGGGGCCCGGATCGGTGGCGAATTCCAAGGTCAGGCGCCGACGGGATCCGAGGGTGGCGCGCAGGTGTTTCAGCTCACCGTCGAAGAGCAGCTTGCCATCATCGACCATGATGAGGCGCGGGCAGATTTCCTCGATGTCGACCAGGTCGTGGGTGGTGAGGATGATGGTGGTGCCGCGCTCGCGGTTGATCTCGGCGAGGAATTTCCGCACGGCGTCCTTGGCCACGACATCGAGACCGATTGTAGGCTCGTCAAGGAAGAGAATCTTGGGATCGTGCAGCAGGGCCATGGCGATCTCGGCGCGCATGCGCTGACCCAGGGAAAGCTGGCGGACTGGTCGGTCGATATACGAGGCCATGTCCAACATGGACGCGAGATAGGCCAGGTTGTCGGCGTAGCGGGGTTCTGGAATGTCGTAGATGTGGCGGTTGAGATCGAAACTGTCGCGGACCGGCAGGTCCC
>CAMLKN010000345.1 GCA_946480655.1 uncultured Devosia sp.
ACTAAGAACCACTACGGCTACTCGTTTGACTTGGCTGATTCCGTCGAAATCTGGAACGGCAGCACCTGGCCCAAGAACATTCCGGGCGTCCGGATCTGGGATGACATGCTCAAGTCCGGCCGAATGCTCGGTGGACGGGGCGGCAGCGATTCCCACCATGGCGTCCCCGATCGACCCGAGCTGACCACGCCCCAGTCGATCGAGGCGACCGCCAACTATGTGGGGACACCGACAACCTGGGTCTATGTCCGGGAAAGGTCGAAGTCGGCCATTCTCCAGGCCATGGCCGCCGGTCGCGCCTCGGTCAGTGCCAATCCTTTCAATCCCCGTGTGGAGCTGGTTGCGGACCATGACGGTGATGGCGTCATGGACATGATGATGGGCGACAACGTCAAGCCGACCGGAGGGCCGGTGACTTTTGAAGTCCGCCTTTGCGGCGGCGGGATAGAGGGGGCGTCCTATCGCGTTCGGGTGATCAAGAACCGGGACGATTTCGGCTCCTACCTGACCGACGGTGAAACCCGCAGCGTCCGCTTTACAGATGTTCCCGGAGTGGCCGAGCGCAACTACTATCGCGTCGAGATCGAAGGGCCACAGGTGCCATACCCTGCTGTCCCCAATTCCATGGCCCTGAGCCAGAACATGGTCGCGCTCTCCAACCCGCTTTACTTCAACTACGACCCGGCCTTCTGACCGAGACCGTCAGCCGATCGTGTCGCGCCGCATCTGGCTGGGCGTGAGGCCATAGGCCTTGCGAAAGTGTTCGTAGAACTGCGTTTGCGATCCGAACCCCGCCTGGAAGGCAATGTTGGAAATCGACTGATTGCCGTCGAACAGCAGCGATCGCGCCCGGATGAGGCGCATGCGAACGACGAATTTCTGGATCGAGATATGCATGACCTTGGTGAAAAGGTCGGCGGCGTAGTTGGGATGTAGGCCCACCACCTTTGCAATGTCCTCGGCCGCCAGCGGATCGGTGATGTTCTCCACGATATGGCGCACCATGCGCACCACGTAGCGCACTGGCGTGGCGGTGCGGGTGCGCGTACCCGTCCGCTCGAGCCATGCAGGAAGCAGCGTTTCCCAGCCGGTTACGGCGGCGCGGCGGAACATGGTGCCGATCTCGGCGCGCACCAGGTCCGTGCGGACCGCATTGCCGCTGCGGTAGTCGGCATGCCAGCGCTCCAGCATGTCCAGCCCTCCGCATTCCGGCGTGAACTGGATCACGCCGCCGCCCATCAGAGTCTCGGTCAGACGCCCCAGTTGCGGCATTTCGAGGAAAGCATCCATGGGGAGGTAGATGTTTATCTGCCGGGCCTCCTCGGTATCGTGCAGCCCGACAGTCTGATGCGGAATACCTGCCCAAAAGGCGATAAGGCGATTTGCACCGACGCTGATCGGGCCGCCGTCGAAGACGTAGTCCATGCTTCCTTTGGTCAGCCAGTTGAACTCGATATGGCCATGGCTATGGGCTTGCGGCATGATCTGGGGTGCGAACGCCCTGATGCCGAAGCGGCCAAAGGCCTTGCCCGACGCATAGAAGCTGCGGTCCGATCGTGGCATGGGGCGCGGCGCTTTCTCGCGCCGGCGAGTTAGGGCAGGGCTGCTGTCATCAATCATACTAATCTGCCCTTTTCTGAGAAACCCGGAAGAAGTCTCTATCATTCCGGATTGAATCCCGGCTGGCAAGTCGTAGGGTTTACACACGCACCGGAGCATGGACCGGAGGAGTTCAGGTCCTCTGCGATAGCCGCTTGAGCCCGGTGTGAAAAGGGAGGTTCTATTGAGAAAGCACGTGTATGCCCTTGGCGGGGCAGGACTTTTGCTGTCCGTATCGATGCTCGCGTTGCCAGCGCAGGAATTGACGGGCGAGTTGCCCGATCCGCCGGAATTCGCCGCGCAAAGCGAACCCGTCTTCGTCAGCATTTCTGACATCATGGAATATCGGGCACTGCCCGAATACCACGAGCCCGACTGGGTCACGTCCAAATATGTCGACGCCGGCACCCTGCCGCCGGTAGCCGAACGCCTCCCCAAGGAGCCGCTGGTCTACAAGGCAGCCAATATGCCTGACGGCATTGGCGTCTATGGCGATACCATGCGCCACGTCATCGGTGGTCGGCCAGAGGGCTGGAACTATATCGGCGGCCAGAGCCAGGGCTGGGGCGGCATCGATATCGGCCTCAGCGAATGCCTGACGCGAACCGGTCCGCTGTTCATGGTCAAGGCCGACGAACTCGAGCCCATGCCCAACCTCGCCAAGAGCTGGGAATGGTCTGAAGACGGCAAGCAGCTGACCATGCACCTGATCGAAGGCGCAAAATGGTCTGACGGCGACCCCTTCGATGCTGAAGACGTGATGTTCTACTGGGAGGACAACGTCCTCGACCAGAATGTTTCGCCCCTCAACGGCGCGACCCCGGAAACATTCGGCGAGGGCACCACGCTCGAGGCTCTCGATCCCTATACGATCCGCTGGACCTTCCAGGACGCGTTCCCCACCCAGTACCTCTATGCAATGGCCTATGGCACTTTCTGCCCGGGTCCGAGCCACATCCTCAAGCCGGAACACCCTAAATACAATCCGGACAATACCTACGAAGAGTACAAGAACGCCTTCCCGCCCGAATATCTGAATATTCCGGTGATGGGCGCCTGGG
>CAMLKN010000346.1 GCA_946480655.1 uncultured Devosia sp.
AGGTGTAGGAATACATGAAGGTCGCGGGCAGCTCGGTGGCCCGGCCGGGGCCGCCACCGGTCAGGGCGATCACGAGGTCATAGGACTTGATGGCCATGTGGAAGAGGATGACGAAGGCCGAGAGGAAGGCCGGGCGCAGCATGGGAATGACAATCCGGCGATAGAGCGCCACATTGGATGCCCCATCGATCTGCGCGGCCTTGAGGATTTCGTTGTCGATGCCCCTCAGACCAGCCAGGAACATGGCCATGACAAAGCCGGATGTCTGCCAGACGGCGGCGAGCACCAGCGTGTAGATCGCCATGTTGCGATCCTTGATCCAGTTGAATTCGAAACTGGTCCAGCCCCAGAGATGCATGGTGTTTTCGAGCCCGAGACCGGGGTCGAGGAACCACTTCCAGGCCGTGCCGGTGACGATGAACGACAGCGCCATGGGATAGAGGTAGATCGGGCGCAGCACGCCCTCACCGCGGATCTTCTGGTCGAGCAGGATGGCCAGGCCCAGGCCGATGACGGTGCAGATCGCGATGTAGAGCGTCGCAAAGATCACCAGGTTGACGAGAGCCGTGTTCCAGGCCGGCAGGGCGAACAGCCGCCCATAGTTCTCGAGCCCGATGAAATCGAAACTCGGCAGCATCTTCGAGTCCGTCATCGACAGGTAGGCGGTAAAGACGATGAAGCCGTAGACGAAGACCAGGATGACGGCCAGCGACGGCGCCAGCACGATTTTCGGTATGAAGTCCTGCAAGCGGGTTCGCAGGTCCGCCTGGCGAGATTGGATAGGCATCGCGCCCTCCCGATCCGTCCTGGCACTCATGCCCGGACGCAAAACAGATTTTGGATAGTCAGCCGGCTCGTTGGGGAGCCAGTTGGGGCCGGGCCGAGGCCCGACCCCTCCCGGGAGGGACTACTGGGCAGATTCAACCGCGATCGCGAGTTCCTGCGCCGCCGTCTCGGCGTCGTACTCGCCGTTGAAGTGGGCGGTGACGACGTCATAGATGGCGTTCTTCACGGCCGCCGGATTGGCATGGCCATGCGCCATCGAGCCGAGCAGCGTACCGGCTTCAGCGGCTGCTGCGAGTTCGGCCATGCCCTGCTGGCCGCAGGCGTCGAACTGGTCGCCGGCAACGTCGGTGCGTGCCGGTACCGAACCCTTGACCGTGTTGAAGGCGATCTGGAATTCGGGCGACATGATCGCCGAAGCCATCTTCTGCTGGGCGGCGCGGAAGCCTTCATTGACGTTGAACATGGCGAACTGGTCGGCGTTGAACGTCACCGTTCCCTCCGAACCGGGCACGCGGAAGCAGAGGAAGTCGGTCCCAGGCACCTTTTCAGCGCGCAGGAACTCGCCCTTGGCCCAGTCACCCATGATCTGGAAGGCCGCTTCCTTGTTGATCACCATGGCCGAGGCCAGGTTCCAGTCACGGCCCGAGAAATTGTCGTCCACAAAGCCGCGCAGCGTTTCCATGCGCTTGAAGGCTTCGACCATTTCCGGCGCGGCGAGCGCTTCCTGGTCGAGGTCGATGAAGGCCCGCTTGTAGAAGTCCGGGCCGCCCGCGCCGACCACGATGGAGTCGAACACGGTGGCTTCCTGCCAGGGCTGGCCGCCATGGGCGAGCGCGACATAGCCGGCATCCTTGGCCGCCTGCATCGCCGCCACGAATTCGTCCCACGTCGTGGGCTGGGCCAGCCCGAGTTCATCCAGGATCGCCTTGTTGGCCCAAACCCAGTTGGTCGAGTGCACATTGACCGGGGCCGAGACCCAATGGCCGTCATACTTGGCAAAGCCCTGCAGGGCTGCCGGCACTACGGCATCCCAGCCTTCGGCGGCGGCGACTTCATCGAGGTTGCCCAGCGCGCCTTCGGCGGCCCAGTCCAGGATATCGAAGCCCAGCATCTGCACGGCCGTGGGCGGCGAGCCTGCGGTGACACGGGCGCGCAGTACGGTCATGGCGCCTTCGCCGCCACCACCGGCCACGGGCATATCAAGCCAACCGATGCCCTGGGCCTGCAAGTCCTCCTTGAGGACATTGAGGGCAGCAGCTTCGCCACCCGACGTCCACCAGTGCAGCACCTCGACCTGCTCCTGGGCGATGGCTGCCCCCGAAGTGAGCATCATTGCGGCCGTAACGACCGCGGTTGACATATTAAGACCACGCATTTGGATCCTCCCTGCGCATGCGTCTTCATCCTCCCCACCGACTGATCGGTCAGCGGGCATTCACCCAAGGTGCCCGCGTGCGCCCGATGCGCATGACGAGTGATTTCACCTCGAGAAATTCTTCCAGGCCGTAGGACCCGATTTCCCGGCCCTGGCCGCTTTCCTTCACCCCGCCGAAGGTCAGCTCGGGGAAACCGTCCATCCAGGTATTGCTCCAGACCGTCCCGGCCTGGGCCCGGCGGGAGAATTCGAGCACCGTGTGCACGTTCTCGCTCCACACCCCGGCCGAGAGGCCGTATGCGGCGTCGTTGGTGATGGCGATGGCCTCGTCCATCGTCTTGAAGGTCAGCACCGACAGGACGGGACCGAAGACCTCTTCGCGGGCAATGGCCATGTCCGGCGTCACCCCGGTCACGACCGTGGGCTGGTAGAAATCGCCATTGAGTCCGGGCACCGAGAGGCGCCCGCCACCCAGC
>CAMLKN010000347.1 GCA_946480655.1 uncultured Devosia sp.
TCGGCCGACGAGCTCGAAGCCGTCCGCGCCAACAAGGGCAATACTGGTCCTCAGGCTCCCGACGTACTCGATATCGGTCTCGCTTTTGGCCCGCAGGCCAAGGATGAGGGCCTGCTGCAGGCCTACAAGGTCTCGACCTGGGACGAAATTCCGGATGATGCCAAGGACGCCGAAGGCTTCTGGTATGGCGACTACTATGGCGTGCTCGCCTTCGGCATCAACAAGGACATCATCACCGGCGACAACCCCATGTCCTGGGCTGACCTGATGAAGGACGAGTTTGCCAATTCCGTGGCCTTGGCCGGTGACCCGCGCACGGCCAACAATGCCATCATGTCCGTCTACGCCGCCGGCCTGTCCACCGGCGCTGCCGCCGACGCAGCCGCCCAGGCGGGCCTTGATTACTTCAAGGCCCTCAACGACAAGGGCAATTTCGTGCCCGTCGATGCTGAAGCCGCAGCCATCGCCCAGGGCACGACCCCGATCGCCATCAACTGGGACTACAACCTGCTGGCCGCCCGCGACAATCTCAACGGCAACCCGCCGATCGAGGTCGTCGTTCCGTCCGATGGCGTTGTCGCCGGTGTCTATGTCCAGGCCATCTCGGCCTACGCTCCGCACCCCAATGCCGCCAAGCTCTGGATGGAATACCTCTATTCCGACGAAGGCCAGCTCGGCTGGCTGGCTGGCTATTGCCATCCGATCCGCTTCAATGCCCTCGCCGAACAGGGCAAGCTGCCGGAAGACCTGATGGCGAAGCTCCCCGCCGCCGAGAACTATGCAAAGGCCGTGTTCCCCAGCATCGAAGAGCAGAACGCCAACAAGGCCATCATCACCGGCGGCTGGGACAGCACCGTCGGCGCCGCTGTTCAATAAGCCAAGCATGCGCACCCGCTGGCCCAGCCAGCGGGTGGCACCGCTGACGCCATGTGCGGCAGCGAACACAGACCGGGGTTCTGGGGGCAGGCCGAGCGATGACGGACAACACCGCACCACCGATGCGATCTTCCCGACGCATCCCTTGGGACAGCCTCGCCGTTGCGCCTTTCGTCATCTTCGCGGTGATGTTCCTGTTCCTGCCCACGCTGGGTTTGGTCGGGGCAGCCTTCACCGACCGCTCCGGCAATTTCACCTTCGACAACATCATGGGTCTGGGCGCCGACCAGATCGTCGCCGCATATTGGATATCGATCCGCATCTCAGGCGCTTCCGCCCTCCTGGGCGCGCTGATTGGCCTCGCCATCACGCTGGCCATCATCCGCGGTCGGCTGCCCGGATGGCTGCGTTCGGCCTTCATGACCTTTTCGGGCGTCGCCTCGAATTTTGCCGGTGTGCCGCTGGCATTCGCGTTCATCGCCACACTGGGACGGCTTGGCCTCGTCACCATCGTGCTGCGATTTCTCGGCTTCGACATCTACCGTTCGGGTTTCAATCTCCTCAGCTTCTGGGGCCTCACCCTCACTTACCTCTATTTCCAGATCCCGCTTATGGCGCTCACCATCGCGCCGGCCATTGATGGGCTCAAGAAGGAGTGGAACGAGGCGGCCCAGATACTGGGTGCCAGTCAATGGCAGTTCTGGCGCTATGTCGGCCTTCCTATCCTCTGGCCAAGCTTCCTGGGCACGCTGAGCCTGCTGTTCGCCAATGCCTTCGGCGCTATCGCCACCGCTTGGGCACTAACCGGCTCGAACCTCAACATCGTGACCGTACTGCTCTACAACCAGATCCGTGGCGACGCGCTGCAAAATCCCGGGCTGGGTGCCGCACTGGCCCTGGGCATGATCGTCATCACCTCGCTGGCCAATGTCATCTATCTGGTCGTCGCAGCCCGCGCCGAGAGGTGGATGAAATGAAGGTGAATCGCTGGGCGCCATGGCTCGTCTTCCTCGCCGGAGCGGCCTATTTCATCATCCCGCTGCTGGCCACGTTCGAATTTTCGCTGCGCATGCGGCGTGGCACCTATAGCTTCGATGCCTATGCCTCAGTCTTCGCCGATCCCCGCTTTCACGCCAGCTTCGGCTATTCGGTGGTGATTGGGCTGGTCACGATCGTGGTCGGCATTCTCGTCGTGGTACCGGCGGTCTATTACGTGCGCCTCCGCATGCCCTGGCTGCGGCCGTTCATGGAATTCATCACCCTGCTGCCGCTGGTGATCCCCGCGCTAGTGCTCGTCTATGGCTATATCCGGCTCTACAATTCGTCCTCGCTGGTGCCCTTCACTGGCAGCGCCCTGGGCACCGACATCCTGCTCACTTGCGCCTATGTGACCCTCGCCCTGCCCTATATGTATCGGGCAGTCGACAATGGCATGCGCAGCATCGATATCGGCACGCTGACCGAGGCGGCGCAGATCATGGGCGCCAACCAGATGCAGATCATCGGCCAGATCATCCTGCCCAACATCCTCGTCGCCATCCTCTCAGGCGCCTTCCTGACCTTCGCCATCGTCATCGGCGAATTCACCATTGCGAGCCTGCTCAACCGTCCGGCCTTCGGTCCGTATCTCGTCGGCATCGGCACCAACCGCGCCTATGAGCCCGCGGCTCTGGCGATCATCTCCTTCATCATCACCTGGGGCGCCATGGGCATGATCAACGTGCTCGGCCGCTTCGCCCCCCGCACCT
>CAMLKN010000348.1 GCA_946480655.1 uncultured Devosia sp.
CCCAAAAACGATAAAAGGCGCCCGGGAGGACGCCTTCATCGGATGACAGTCATGTCGTGCCGCCTTGCGGCGACGGTCGCTGGTTAGGCGACGTAGGTGCCGCGAGCAATGGCGCGGATGTCACCCTTGGTGATGCCGAGGTCGTGCAGCTGGCGGGCGTCGAGGTTGTTCAGCTCGCGCAGGGTGCGCTGGTACTTGGCGTAGTCGGCAATCTTCTTGGCAATGTTCATTTCGGTTCCCCTTCGTTTGATGACCCTTATCTAGATCACTCTGGTCGTGATTAGTAGGTGGCCATTGTGCACATCCGTTATGCATCTGGTGCAAACGAAAGAGGCATTTCTGCCGCAATTGCCGTCCAGCGGCGGCGGGGTGGTGACAGAGTCGCAGACCAACCGGGCGATGGACGACGTTGAAAACAAACGAAAAAACCGGCCACGGTAGGCTCCGGAGCCGGTTTTTCGATTTTTGACCATTTGGTCAACAGCCATGCGCTAGCCGGCTGTGGTCTCCCGCTTCTGCTCGCGGGCCAGGCGCCGGTCCTCGCGCATTTCGAACCACATGGCGTTGAGAATGCCGAAGGTGCAGGCCAGGCTCAACCCGAGGATCCAGGAAAAATACCACATGGTCTGCTCCTAGTATGCGTTGGGGTTCTTGCTGAGGCTTTCGGTCGTCACCGGGCCGCGCATGATCCGGAAGACGAAGCCCGTATAGACAAGGACGATGGGCAGGAAGGCCAGGGTCGCCAGCAGCATGATGAAGAGGGTCATGTGGCTCGACGAAGCATCCCAGAGCGTCAGTCCTGCATTGGGCATGGTCGAGGACGGCAGGAAGAAGGGGAAGACCGATACCCCGGCCGTCGAGACGATGCCGAAAATGCCTCCGCTGCTACCCAGGTAAGACAACCAGCGATTGCGGATCATCAGCCCCAGCACGGCCAGGGCCATACCGATTGCACCGATGATCGGCGCCGCCATCATCCAGGGATAGGTGGCATAGTTCCTGAGCCAACCGCCCTGCACCAGCTCGACGGTCTTGCCCAGCGGATTGATCGGCCCATTGGGGTCAATGGCGCTGGTCACGACATGGCCATTGATAAAGCTCACCCACAGGCCGCCAAGCGCGAAGAGGACGAGGGTGCCTGTTCCCGCGATCATGCCATAGACCCTCGCCCGATCGGCAATCGCGCCGCCCGTGCGCCCCATGATCAGAGCTGCGCCGTGGGTGACGATCATGCCCAGGCTCACCAGCCCTGCCAGCAGCGCAAAGGGCATGAGCAATTGAAAGAAGTTGCCCGTATAGAAGACGCGCATGCTGTCATCGAAGTGGAAGGGCGCGCCCAGCAGCACATTCCCTACGGCCACACCCATGATCAGCGCCGGAACAAAGCCGCCGACGAACAGTGCCCAGTCCCAGGTCGAGCGCCAGCGAGGGTCGCTGATCTTGCCGCGGAACTTGAAGCCAACGGGCCGCAGGATCAGCGCCAGCAGGATGACGATCATGGCGAGGTAGAAGCCTGAAAAGCTCACCGCATAGAGGGGCGGGAAGGCCGCGAAGATCGCGCCGCCACCCAGCACCAGCCAGACCTGGTTACCCTCCCATGTCGGGCCGATGAGGTTGAGCAGCACGCGCCGCTCCTCATCGGTCCGCGCCACGAAGGGCAGCAGCGCTCCAACGCCCAGATCGCGCCCGCCCATGATGGCAAAGCCGATCAGCAGCACGCCCAGCAACAGCCACCAGATCAGCCGCAGCGTTTCATAGTCGAGGGGGATGGTGCTCACGATCCGAGCTCCTTGGTTGCGGGAGTGGCAGGCAGGGTGGTGATGACGAAGTCGTCCTCGTCGTCCTGGGTGAACAGTTTCTCCTTGGGGCCGGCCTTCACGATCCGCACCATGAGCATGATCATGATCACCAGCAGCACGGTATAGACGAGCACGAAGAAGCTCAGCGACAGGATGAGATCGACGACGCTGAGGCCCGAGGCCGCATAGAAGGTGGGCAATACGCCTTCGACCACCCACGGTTGCCGGCCGAACTCGGCGATGAACCACCCCGATTCAATGGCGATCCAGGGCGTGGGGAGCAGGAATACCGTGAGCCACAACAGCGGCTTGTTGGTATCGATCCAGCCGCGCGAGGCGCGATAGAACCACAGGGCGAAGAAGGCGATGAAGAAGAAGCCAAGACCCATCATGATGCGGAAGGTCCAGAACAGCGGCCACACAGCTGGAACCGTGTCCTCGGCCGCCATGGCGATTTCCTCGTCCGTGGCGTTCTGCACATCATCGCGATAGCGCTTGAGCAGCAGGCCATAGCCCAGGTCCGGCCAGGTCTCCTCGAACACAGCCCGCGCCTCGGCATTGGTGCCGTCGGCCCGTATCTGCTGGAGCGCCTCATAGGCGACCATGCCTGAGCGGATGCGCTCCTTGGCGTTCTCGACCAGCTCGCTGATCCCCTGCAGTTCTTCATCCAGCGAGCGTGTGGTGATCAGCCCTCCCAGCCACGGCACCGAGATGGACCAGGCGGTTTCGCCGTCTGCTCCAGGAAAGGCAATGACCGTCCAGGGGGCCGGCGCTGGTTCGGTGTGGAACGAAGCTTCGATAGCCGCGATCTTCATCTTCTGGTG
>CAMLKN010000349.1 GCA_946480655.1 uncultured Devosia sp.
TCAACATTGCCATCAATTGGGTACGCCGGCGCCTTGGCCTGCAATATTGGTCGCTGAGCGCCTGGGCCAAGCAGAAGGTCAAGAATGCCGTCTCCGTCATCGGCCGCTTCGAGGAAGCCCTGGTGCACGAGGCCAAGGAAAGCGGCGTCGATGGCGTCATCTGCGGCCATATCCATTTTGCCGACATTCATGACCGGCTGGGCATCCAGTACATCAATACCGGCGACTGGGTGGAAAGCTGCACAGCCATCGTCGAGAATCACGACGGCAATTTCGAGCTGATCAAATGGACCGAGATGGTCACAGCAGAACCCCGCAAGGCCAAACTGCGGCGTGCAGCAGGGCAGTAAGCCTGTCGCCTGACCGTCACGGCGGTGTCACGCCACCGACGCGGGCAGGGGGCACGATCAAAGCATTGCGAGAAATCGTGGTGCTGCCATGCAGGTCGATTCCAATCTCAAGTTTCGTCGCATCCTGATCGTCACCGATGCGTGGCGGCCGCAGATCAATGGCGTTGTGCGCACACTGGAGAGTCTGGCGAGCCAGCTGCGCAATTGGGGTCACGAGGTCAACTTCCTGACCCCGGAGCCGTTCTGGACCGTGCCGGTGCCGACCTATCCCGAAATCCGATTGTCTCTGGTCTCGCGGCGGACAGTGTTCCATTTCCTGGCGCGCAGCCGCGCCCACCATATTCACATTGCCACGGAGGGCCCCCTGGGTCTCCTGGCGCGCCGCTACTGTATCGAGCGCGGCAAGGCTTTCACCACCAGCTTTCACACCCGCTTTCCCGAATATGTCGCCGAGAGGCTGCCGGTGCCGGAGGAGTGGAGTTACGGCTATCTGCGCTGGTTCCACGATCCGGCCGTGAACACCATGGTGCCCACGCCATCGTTGCGCAGCGAGCTGATGGCGCATGGCTTTTCGCACCTGACCCTGTGGGGGCGGGGGGTAGATGGCAACCGTTTCCGGCCAGGTCCCAAGACCATGTTCACCGACCTGCCAGGGCCTCACCTGCTTTATGTGGGAAGGGTTTCGGCCGAAAAGAATGTCAGCGCCTTTCTCGACCTCGATGTGCCGGGCACCAAGATCGTGGTCGGCGATGGGCCGGATCGGGCGCACCTGGAACGCCTGCATCCGGAGGCCAGGTTTGTGGGTTACCTGCATGGCGAAGCACTCGCCGCTGCCTATCGCAGCGCAGACGTGATGGTCTTCCCCAGCCGCACCGACACATTCGGCAATGTGGTGACCGAGGCCCTGGCCTCGGGTACTCCGGTGGCGGCCTATCCTGTGACGGGACCAAGGGACATTCTCACCGACCCGCGTGCCGGCACGCTCGCCGACGATCTGGCCCTTGCCGTGAAGCGCTCGCTCACCCTCAAGCGGGATGACGCCAGGGCGCTGGGCGAGCAGTTCACCTGGTCGACCAGTGCCCTGCAGTTCCTCTCCGCGCTGGTCCCTGCAACGTTGCAGCCACATCGGCTGGCAAAAGCGGTCTAGTCGAAGAATTGCCCTTGCTTTGGGCACACTTCCGAGTCAGTTGAGGAAACGCGGCGCGCTTTTCTGCGCCGGGAGTCCTTTTCAATGTCATCGGTTCTGTCGCGCTTGGATTCGCCCGAGCTGCGCGCTTCCATTTATCAGTTCACCGTCTATCTGCCGGGCGGTGTCGCTTCCGTTTTCCTGGGCATATGGCTGAGCGAGCGCGGCATTCCCGCCGACCAGATCGGCGTGATCAACGCCCTGCCGACGCTGGCGCTGCTGTTGCTCAACATCATTGTCGGGCGGGTGGCCGACAAGGCCGATGACTGGCGGACGGCGCTGATCGTCCTGTCCATTCTCTCGGCCCTGGCGCCGTTGCCGCTGTATTTCGTCTCCGAATTCTGGGGCATCCTGCTGGTCTGGGCGCTCTGTGGCACCAGCAATGGCCTCGTTGCGCCGGTCATCGACGCGGCCACGGTGCGCATGACGCGCCGCAATGGCACCGATTTCGGGGTGATCCGCGCCTGGGCGACAGTGGGCTATATCGTCGGGGCCGGCGGCCTGGGGCTCTTCCTCAACACGCTCGGCTCCGGGGCCTTTGTCACCCTCTATGTGGCGATGGTCGTGGCGCGCGCCTTTCTGGCCTTCCTTCTGCCGCGGTTCCGCGCGCCGGCCCCGCAGGTCACGCTGGCCGATGCGGCGCCCGAGGCCGTGGCCGCGCCCAGCAAGCTGCGGGATGCGCTGCAGCCCTGGTTCGTGCTGCCGCTCCTGGCCTTTGCGCTGGTCAACTCGTCCAATTCCATTATCGGGGGATTCGGCGCGCTGCTCTGGCACGAGAATGGCATACCGAACTATTTCCTCGGGCCGCTACTGGGCTTTGCCGCTGTGGGCGAAGCCGCGCTGATGTTTGCCTGGCGCCGTTTCGGCGGCAAGGTGACGGCACGCAACATGATCCTGGTTGGCGCGGTGGCGGGGCTCATCCGCTTCACCATCATGGCCTTCAACCCCCCGGTCGAAGTGCTGTTCATGACGCAACTGCTGCATGCCTTCAGCTTCGGCATGGGCTATTTCGGGGTCGTGCACTTCATTGCGAACTGGACCAATGAAGCCAATGCCGCCGAGGCGCAGGGCTTTGCCAATATGCTCA
>CAMLKN010000350.1 GCA_946480655.1 uncultured Devosia sp.
TGGTCACCGACGGCCGCATGTCCGGCGCCTCGGGCAAGGTGCCCGCCGCCATCCACATGACCCCGGAAGCCGTCGATGGCGGCCCGATCAGCAAGATCCGCGACGGCGACCTCATCCGCCTCGACGCCAATGAGGGCACGCTGACCTTCCTCGGCGACGAAAAGGAATTCTTCTCCCGCACCCCCGCCACCGAGGACCTCCGTTCCCAGCATTTCGGCATGGGCCGCGAACTCTTCGAAGGCTTCCGCCACCTCGTCGGCGTCGCCGACAAGGGCGCGAGCGTGTTTGGGTAGGGATGAGGGTTCGTCACGCGATCTGGTCTCTGACCGTCTGGGCAGTGTTTGTAATTCTGCCTCTCGGCTATCTCGTCGAGTGCACTTACAAGCCGCAACTGCTGCTCAACGACACGACGAGGCACCTTTATCAGTATAGAGAGCTTCAGGCCCGGAATGACGGACCGAGCCTGATTCCCGGGCTGTTCCGTGGCGGAGAGGCAAGGGCGGACGTGGAGGCCCAACTATTGAATGCGGGCCTCCAAGCGTGGGGCACCCGCTATGAGGCGCTGCCTCCGGGCTCCGTCACGATGCAGAAGTTCAGGCTTTCGGCCGGGGCTTTGAATATTGCCTGCGGCAGTGAGCTGTTTGTGCTCATTGGTTATGATGACGGGGATCGTCTGAACTTTGCGAACGTAGAGCAAGGCGGCGCCTGTCTCTAGCGCTGCCTATGCCCCCACATACCGCGCCCTTGGCCGGATCAGCGCCCCCGTCTCGACCTGCTCCAGCGCATGGGCGATCCAGCCCACGCTCCGCGCCAGCGCAAAGATTTGCAGCGGTGCATCAGCTGGTAGGTCATAAGTCTCGACGAGGGCGCAGAGCGCAAAGTCCACATTGGGTTTTTCCCCCGCGAGACGCTCCCCCGCCTCGGCCAGGCTCCTGAACAGATCGGGCATGGGAAACGCGGCCATCAGCGCCACCGCCCGCACGTCGCCATCCGGATAGAGCTTGTGCCCGAAACAGGGCAGGGCGCCGCCCTGGCGAAGCTGCGCGGCGATGGCCGCCTCCGCCCCCTGTGATCTTGCCCGGTCCACCAGCCCCGCCATGCTCTGGCTCGCCGTGCCATGCAGCGGGCCCGAAAGCGCCGCAAGGCCCGCCAGTACCGCCGCCGACAGCGGCGCGCCGGTCGAGGCGGTCACCCGCGCTGCAAAGGTCGAGGCGTTGAGCTCGTGCTCGGCCAAGAGCACCAGCGCGCGCCGGATCGGGTCGGCCGCCTCTGGTCGCCGCCATTGCCGCGCCAGCCGCTCATGCACCGGGTCCACTCCCGGCGCCGCCAGCGCCCCCGCAAGAAAGGAGACGACCCGCGCCGCATCCGCCAGCAGCACGGCGCGGTTGCGGCCGGCGGACGGCATGTCCGTTGCTGCCAGTTCGGCCACGGCGCGATAGGCTGCTGCCATCCCTGGCGACAGGGCCCGGGCCTTGCCAGCAAAATCCACTTCCGCCCCGGCATTCCAGAGCAGCCGGGCCACAGCGCCCAGCGTTGCGCTTCCCGCCAAAGCCGCGGCATCCTGCCCGCGATAGAGCAGCCGCCCCTCTGCCACGGTGGCAATGCTGGTCTCCAGCACCGGCTCTCCCCAGGCAATCGATTCCGCCGCCACCCTGTGCGCGGGCCGTCGGCCCTGCTGCCGCCCCGCCAGCCGCTCGACATCGTCCTGTCTATAGAGGCTCCTGCGTGGATCATCCGGGTCTGGCCGCGCGGTGATCCGGCCGCGGCTCACATTGGCATAGAGGGTCTGCGGTTTGGTGCCCAATTGAGCCAGCGCTTCTTCTGCTGTCAGCCAACTCATCATCGCCTCATATTGATCAATCGCATCAAGATTGACGTCAATCTTGATTGGCTGAAAATAGGGCAAAACACCTAGGAGAACAACATGTCCGGTCTCGATGACGTCATCGCCGCCGAAACCCGCCTCAGCGAAGTCGATGGCGCCCATGGCCGCCTCGTCATCTGCGGCCATGAACTCGGCGATCTCGCCGGACGCGTCCCCTATGAAGGGGTGCTCGCCCTGCTGCTGCCCGACCTGCTATCGAGCAATGCCGAGGCGATCCGCGCCGAACTGGCCCAGGCCCGCATGCTGGCCTTCCAGCAGGTGGCCAATCTCGATCCTGGCGTGATCGCCCTCGGCGTCACCGAAGGCGTCCGGGCCCTCATGGCCCGGCTCCCCGATGGCGAGGACAAATCCACGGCCCTGATGCAGATCGCCGCGCCTGCCGTCTTCGTTCCCGCGCTGGTCCGCGCCCATGCCGGAAAGAAGCCTGTCGCCCCCAATATCGGCCGCAGCCATGCCGAGGACATGCTGGCCATGCTGACCGGTGCCCAGCCCGAGCCGGAGGCCGTCCGCGCCCTCGATACCTATCTCGTCACTGTCTCCGATCACGGCCTCAACGCCTCGACCTTTACCGCCCGCGTCGTTGCGTCGACCCGCGCCGGCTATGCGTCGGCGGTGATCGCCGCGCTCGGCGCCCTCAAGGGGCCGCTCCATGGCGGCGCACCGGGCCCGGTCCTCGACATGCTCGACGCCATCGGCACGCCCGACAATGCCGCCAACTGGATCGG
>CAMLKN010000351.1 GCA_946480655.1 uncultured Devosia sp.
AGATCGAAGTGCGGGCGTTTGAAAAGGTCCAGGACGCGGTGCGGGAGCAGGCGGGAGCCTGAGCGGCAGCACAACCAGATTGAAAGAGCCCCGGTGACGAGCCGGGGCTTTTTGTTTTGGCAGGAAGACGGGGACGATGGCTGCCATGCCCTTGGATTGGTTCCAGTATCGCCCCACCCACTGGCCCGCCCTCGGGCTTGACCCGAGGGCCCGCCTCCTACAACAGCCGTGCTTGGGGTTGCATGTCCTCGGGTCAGGCCCGAGGACGGCCCGGTGCTCTATGCGGCGTAGTGCTCAGCCTGCCGACGATCTCTCCAACACCTGCTTCAACGCCGCCACATCCTTCCGGTTCGCCGCCTTCATCGCCGCGACCATGACTGGCGCGACCACGCCGGCAAAGCCCTTGGGCTCGCCGCGATTGATGAGACAGAAGCGCGTGCTGTCCGGGCCAGTGGCCTGCAACTGATAGACCGTTTCCATCGGAAACGGTCCCTGGGCGGTGCGCACCACCAGGCGATTGTGGGTCATCTCGACGACGCGATAGGTATAGGCCAGTTCCCGCCCCAGGAAATGGGCGATGAAATCCATCTGACTGCCTTCGCCCACCGGCGGCGCGGTGCGCCAGCGGACCGATTTTATGTTGGCATACCAATCCGGCGCATGGCTGGGGTCGAAGGCATAGGCCGCCACCTCGGCAAGGGGCCGCGCAATGTCGATTTTCGTTGTAACCTCAATACTCATGGCACCCCTCCCGGGGGATAGGCGGGTTTCTAGCAGATTTCGGACGAGCGCCTGCATCCTTCTCCCCGCCACTGCGTATTAACCGCATCGCGACAATATGACTGGACGGCGGGACCCGAACAGCCGAGGTGTTGCCCTTGTAACGCCCCATTGAGGGTCTTACATTCGCCCAATACTGGCGCGGCTTCTGCGCCAGCCTCTCCGGGACAGGAATTGATGAACGGAAATTTCCGCAACTTCGCCATCTGGCTGGTGATCCTTTTCATGCTGATGGGCCTGTTCCAGGTCTTCCAGTCATCGACGCGCACCATGTCGGTGGCCGAGCGCAGCTACAGCCAGTTTGTTTCCGACGTCGAGGCGGGCCGCGTCTCCAGCGTGACCATCACCGACAATGTCGTGTCCGGCCAGCTCAATGACAGCACGCGCTTCGAGACCATCATTCCCGATGGCGCCGATGTCATTTCCAAGCTCGAAGACCGCAATGTGAGCATCACGGCCCGCGCGCCGGAATCGAGCCCCTTCTGGTCCATCCTGCTCTCGAGCTGGCTGCCCTTCCTCGTCATCATCGGCGTGTGGTTCTTCTTCATCCGCCAGATGCAGGGCGGCGGCCGCGGCGGCGCCATGGGCTTTGGCAAGTCGCGCGCCAAGCTGCTGACGGAAACCCAGGGCAAGGTGACGTTTGAAGACGTCGCCGGCGTCGATGAAGCCAAGCAGGATCTCGAGGAAATCGTCGAATTCCTGCGCGATCCCGGCAAGTTCCAGCGCCTGGGCGGTCGTATCCCCCGCGGCGTGCTGCTGGTTGGCCCTCCGGGTACCGGTAAGACGCTGCTCGCCCGCTCGGTCGCCGGCGAAGCCAATGTGCCCTTCTTCACCATTTCCGGTTCCGACTTCGTGGAAATGTTCGTCGGTGTCGGCGCTTCGCGCGTCCGCGACATGTTCGAACAGGCCAAGAAGAATGCCCCGTGCATCATCTTCATCGACGAAATCGACGCCGTCGGCCGCCAGCGTGGCGCCGGTCTCGGTGGCGGCAATGACGAACGCGAACAGACCCTCAACCAGCTCCTCGTCGAGATGGACGGCTTTGAAGCCAATGAAGGCATCATCCTGATCGCCGCGACCAACCGTCCGGACGTGCTCGACCCCGCCCTGCTCCGTCCCGGCCGCTTCGACCGCCAGGTCGTCGTGCCCAATCCCGACGTCACCGGCCGCGAGAAGGTGCTCAAGGTCCATGTCCGCAAGGTGCCGCTGGCCCCCGACGTGGATCTCAAGGTGCTGGCCCGCGGCACGCCCGGCTTTTCGGGCGCGGACCTGATGAACCTCGTCAACGAGGCGGCCCTGATGGCGGCGCGCAAGAACAAGCGCTTCGTCACCCACCAGGAATTCGAGGACGCCAAGGACAAGATCATGATGGGCGCCGAGCGCCGCACCATGGCCATGACTGATGACGAAAAGAAGCTGACCGCCTATCACGAAGCCGGCCACGCCATCATCGCCCTCAAGGTTGCCGGCATCGACCCGATCCACAAGGCCACCATCATCCCGCGCGGCCGCGCGCTGGGCATGGTGATGACCCTCCCCGAGACCGACAGCTACTCGTTCTCGCGGGAAAAGGCGCTGGCCCGCCTGACCATGCTGTTCGGTGGCCGCGAGGCCGAGATCATCAAGTTCGGTCCGGAAAAGGTGACCTCGGGCGCATCGGGCGACATCCAGATGGCGACCAACCTGGCCCGCTCCATGGTCATGGAATGGGGCATGAGCGAAAAGCTCGGGCGCGTGCGCTACAAGTCCAATGACCAGGAAGTGTTCCTCGGTCATTCGGTGACGCAGAGCCAGCACATGTCGGACGACACGGCCCGCATCATCGACC
>CAMLKN010000352.1 GCA_946480655.1 uncultured Devosia sp.
TCTTGAGCCAGGCATCGAGCTTTTCGGCGGCGCGATAGTTGGAGGGATTGGTGATGTCGGCCTTGAGTACGACGCCACGCACGCCCGAGAGGGCGGCCATGTTCACCGTCTCGATGTCTTCGTCATTGGTGCCGACATTGCCGATATGGGGGAAGGTGAAGGTGATGATCTGACCCGCATAGGACGGGTCGGTCAGCACTTCCTGGTAGCCGGTCATGGCGGTGTTGAAGCAGACTTCGCCAGCCGCGTGTCCGACGGCGCCGATGCCATGGCCTTCGAGGCGCGTGCCGTCCGCCAGAATGAGAACTGCGGTCGCGGGGGTCTGCTGCCAGCCGGTCACTTTTTCGTCTCCAAGCTCGGTTTGTCGGGCGCGCGCAACGAGAGCGGTGGCTTTGGGCCTGCCCTGATGCGCGGCGAAGATGTCGGTTGAGGCCTCCTCTTAGAAGGCCAGGGCGGACTGCGCAAGTGGCGAAACCCGCGTTATTTGCCTATATGGGGGCAACAATCTGCATAGCAAGGAGCCAGACGATACATGCGCGAAGACATCAGCGAAGGGCTCAAACTGGCGCTCAAGGCCCGCGACCAGCGCCGCACCGCGACCCTGAGGTCGATCAATTCGGCCATCAAGGATCGCGACATCGCCAATCGCGGCGAGGGCAAGGGCCCGGCCACCAATGACGAAATCCTCGCGATGATCCAGAAGATGGTCAAGCAGCGCGAGGAGAGCTTTGCCATCTATGCGCAGGCTGGCCGGGCGGATCTCGCCACGGTGGAAAAGGAAGAGATCGACATCCTCAACGAGTTCCTGCCCAAGGGATTGAGCGAGGACGAGGTTGCGGCCGCAATAACGGCGGCCATTGCCGCAAGTGGCGCGGAAGGTCCCAAGGATATGGGCAAGGTGATCGCCCAGCTCAAAGCCGACTATCCAGGCCGAATCGATTTCGGCAAGGTGAGTGGCCAGGTGCGAGCGGCGCTGAGCGCCTAGGGAGCTCTATCTCTTGGTCTTGTCACGCTTTCAGCAAAAGTGGTGTCCACTTTTGCTGAAAGCGCTCTAGGCCACGAGACGGAAGGGCGCGACGTGTACCTGGTTGCGCCCTGCTTCCTTCGCCTTGTAGAGGGCGGAATCGGCGCGGCTGAGGACGGAGGAGAAAGTCTCTTCCACGCCGCCCGTCGCCATGCCGGCGCTCACGGTGGCGACCTCGCCATTGTCGCCAATGGACAACTGCAGGGCAGCGAAAGCCCTGCGGATGTGATCGGCCAGAGCACGGGCGGTCTCCCGGTCGCGACCGGGCAGGATGGCGCAGAATTCCTCGCCGCCCAGGCGGGCGATGGTATCGCCGGGGCGCAGTTCCGCCCGCAGGACATCAGCGAAGCGTTGCAGCACCAGATCGCCGTGGGCATGGCCGCGGCGATCGTTGATCTGCTTGAAGTGATCAAGATCGAACATGACAACGGCCAGGCCGGTGACGGGCTGGTCTTCGCCAAAGCGCTGGAACAGGGCCCGGCGGTTGAGCACGCCCGTCAGGGAGTCGGTATTGGCCTCCATCAGATGCCGGCGCGCCGCCCGGGCGTGGTGGAGGGTGAGCGTGATGGCGCCGATGCCGGTGAGACCCACCAGAGCGAGGATCGAATTGACGTCTTCGGCCCAATTGTCCGGTGGGCCGTCCAGAACCCAGGCGCCTTGGGCGACGAGGACTACCGAGCAGGCCAGAAAGGACAGCGACATCAGGCCATAGAGGGTGGCATTGGCGATCATGGCCAATCGGGCCTCGCGGCGGCCGCGCCAGAATTCCAGACCGCACAGCGCCATGAAGAGTGCGCCGCCGGCATTGAGCATGATCGTGCCCACGCCGGACAGGCCGAGCAGAAGCGGGATGGCGGTCGCGACAATCGACGCGACTGCCGGAACGAGGGCCGGGCCGGGTGCCCTTTGGTTGAAGAGGCGCGAACCGGAAAGAACGAAGGCGAAGCCGGCCAGCATGACGGTGAAGGGGATCAGCTGGTTCAGGAGGTCGTATCGACCGTTCCGCAGACCCAGACCGGTCAACGCCAGGACGATGAGGGCGATGCCGGCCGCGCCATGGACGAGGTAGGTTTCAGACCGCGCGTTCATCCAGCCGATGACCAGCGCGATCATGAGAGAGGCGCCGGAAAAGGCTATGCCAATGAGAAGCGTCGCATTGTCGATCATCAAAACCAAACCAAGTGGGGGCCGGATGCTTGCCGAACGCCCCCATTAGCCCGGATTCGCCTCAAGCGCCGTTACCCGAACCGTCACAAGTGCGGCAATGGTGATCAAATCCCTAATCCAATGTCTCCATTGCGCCGCGACAGGCCCGCGGTGCCGGGCGCGCAGGCGACCGTTTGACGTTGGGAATCCGAAGAACTCCAGCCGAGGCACCCTTGGGCGACTCTGCGGAGCGCGCTAGGTTGGCTTGCCTGGAATGGGCAAGGGCCGGCCACGGGAGGGACAATTGGCAATATCTTCGGAAACCAGGAGGCGGTTTGCGCTGGCGACGGCGTTGCGCGGCCTCGTCATGCTGCTGGCGGGCCTATACGCCATCATCTGGCCGCTGGAGGCGCTCGCGGTACTGCTGCTGCT
>CAMLKN010000353.1 GCA_946480655.1 uncultured Devosia sp.
GGCGTGGCCCGCGCCGCCGTCGAGACTCTGGCCGAGAGCACCTCGGACGGCGTCGTCGCACCCTGGCTGTTCCTCGTGCTTTTCGGCCTGCCGGGCATTGCGCTTTACAAGGCGGTTAACACCGCAGACAGCATGATCGGCCACCTCAACGACCGCTATCGCGACTATGGCTGGGCCGCCGCCAAGCTCGACGATCTGCTTAACTGGGTGCCGGCACGCCTCTCCGCTATCCTTGTCACCGCCGCCTGCTTCTTCGTGCCGGGTGCCAGCCCGGGTCAGGCCTGGGCCACGGCGCGTCGCGATGCCCAGAAGCACGAATCGCCCAATGCCGGCTGGCCAGAGGCGGCTTTTGCCGGGGCGCTGGGGTTCAAGCTGGGCGGTCCACGCTCCTATGATGGTGAATTGGTCGACCTGCCCGCATTCGGCGACGGCAGGGCCGGTCTCGGACCGAGCGACATCCTGCGAGCGATCCTGCTCTACCGGCGTACGCTGGATGTGCTTCTGGTGCTGAGCGCCGTCCTCGCTGTCATGGTCCTGCTCAGCTGACCAGAACCGGCGTGTCTCCCTTCAATGTCAGCGGCAGGCCTGCCGCCACGAAGTAGACATCTTCGCATATTTCGCCCAGCCGCTGGTGCGCCGATCCGGCCAGGTCGCGGAAGGTGCGAGCCATCGCATTGTCGGGCACGATGCCAAGCCCCACTTCATTGCTGACCAGAATGACCTTGGCATCGCGGAACTCCACCAGCGTGGCGCAGAGTTCGCTCACCGCCGTGGCGACATCCGCGTTGGCGACGAGCAGGTTGGTGATCCACAGCGTCAGGCAATCGACCAGGATTACATCGTGACTGGTGCCCGCCTTGATGATGGCCCGCGACAGCTCGGTGGGCTCCTCGATCGTCGTGAAGCGGTCGCCGCGAATGGCCTGGTGGCTGCTCACGCGCGCCTTCATTTCACCGTCGAGAATTTCCGCCGTGGCCAGGTAGGCGGGGCGGGAACCGGCATGCAGGGCCAGCCTTTCGGCAAAGGCCGTTTTGCCTGAGCGGGCGCCGCCCAGGACAAGACAATGTCGCGTCATGATGCATCCTCTGTCGGGCCCAGCCACGGCCCGGTCTGATTGCCAACACCTTCGCCCCAAACGAGGGTCAGGGGCAAGCCGTTCCTCAGTTGTCCGCCAAGCGCAGCCACACTATGCAGGGCTTGGGCTTGGCACCTGCATTTTCTTGGGACTACTACTTTCGTCTTAGCGGCTTTCGCATTATGGTCCGCGCCGAAATGACCCCCTAGTTTGGGAGACCGAAGCAGGTCCCTGCTTCTCCAGTTTCCCCTCCATCGACGGAGTTGCCTTTCGTGCCGCGATATTACCTTGGCGTTGATGGTGGTGGCACCAATTGCCGCGTGCGCCTGGCCAACGAGAATCTCGAGACGCTGGCGGAGGTCAAGAACGGCCGGTCCAATCTGCAGATTGATGGCGGCGACCCGGCCTACAAGGCCATCACCGATGGCGCCCGCGACGTGTTCAAGGCTGCCGGCATCGACTACGCGGAAGCCGCCAATACCTATGCCTGTTTCGGCATGGCCGGCGGCCGCATGGATTCGGCCCGTGATGCCTTTGCGGCGCGTCCCTGGCCCTTCGCCGGCGTCAAGGTCTATGACGACATCGACATCGCCCATGCCGGCGCGCTGGGCGGCGGCGAGGGTGGCGTGGTCATCATCGGCACCGGGTCCGCGGCCATGTCCATTGTCGGCGGCAAGCGCCATCAGGCCGGTGGCTGGGGCTTCCATATCGGCGACCAGATGAGCGGCGCCATTCTCGGGCGCGAACTCGCCCGCTATTCGGTCGAGGCCGAAGACGGCCTGGTGGAGGCTTCGCCTCTGACCCGTGCCGTGATTGCCGCTCTGGGTGGTTCCAACCAGGCCGTCATGACCTGGGCCTTCGCCACGGAAATGGATTTGAAGCTCCTCAGCCGCGACGGTTCGGAGGGCTGCGACGACGCGCTCATCGGCCGCGCCCCGGGCGAATTCGGCAAGCTCATGCCCCTCTGGTTCGACTACCTGGAGCAGGGCGATCCGGTCGCCAGGAAGCTCCTCGATATCGAGCTGGGCTATATCGACACCTATGTGCGCTGGTTCAAATCCCACGGTGCCGGGGTCATGGCCATTGTCGGTGGGCTGGGGCAGCGTCTCTTCCCCATTCTGCAGCAACACTATGGTGACTTTGTCGCCCTGCCCAAATACGAACCCCTGCACGGCGCGGTCATCCTCGCCCGGCAGAATTTCGCGTCAAACTGAGGGACCTCGCTCTTGTCCAGCCGCATTATCCCCGTCCAGCCCTTTGACTATGTGGTGTTCGGCGCCACCGGCGACCTGACCAAGCGCAAGCTGATCCCGGCGCTCTACCACCGCTTCAAGGACGGGCAGTTCGACACCCAGAGCCGCATTATCGGCGTCTCGCGCTCCAAGCTCAGCGATGCCGAATTCCAGAAGCTCGCCAGCGATGCCGTCGCTCAGTTCGTCGAGAAGGAATATCAGGACGCCGAGACCACCAGGCGTTTCCTGTCCATCTTCTCCTATGTCGTCAACGACGTGGCCAACGAGGC
>CAMLKN010000354.1 GCA_946480655.1 uncultured Devosia sp.
CCTTCCTGTTAAATCTTGGTCCCACTCATCGGTGGGGACGCAGGAAGGTACGGGGGCTCCCGACGGGCAGTTTCGCCTCCCCCTCAAAAAATCATCACGTCCGTGCGATTGCGAAATAATACTTATTTTCAACGCATTAATGACATTGTCAGCGCCGATTCCACGAGCGCCAAAAAGAAAAATCCGCAGTGATCCATGGCCGCCCCGGGCGCGTACAATGCCCCTCCCTTCGTCCGGTTCCATAAACAAAATCATCC
Organism: uncultured Devosia sp.; assembly: GCA_946480655.1. Next base: position 258 of record CAMLKN010000354.1, read on the forward strand.
TCCCGCCGCCGGCGGGAGGATGCTCATTTCGACTTAGCTTGGCGGTGCGTCTAGCCGCGCAGGCCCGACCAGGCCGGGTCTGAGGCATAGCTTTCGGTGGGGACGGTCTGGGCGGCGCGACCCCAGATGTCGACGCTCATCAGGCGCGGACCGTCATTGCCGCCCGGATCCTGGAAGAACATGATGACGCGGCCATTGGGTGCCCAAGTGGGACCCTCGGCATGGTAGCCGGAATAGAGCAGCCGTTCGCCGGATCCGTCCGGGTTCATGATGCCGATATGGAACTGCCCGCCCGATTGGCGGGTAAAGGCGATGAGATCACCCGTGGGCGACCAGACTGGCGTGGAATAGCTGCCCTGGCCGAAGCTGATGCGCTGGGCGTTCCCGCCGCCGGCGCCCATCATGTAGATCTGCGGCGATCCGCCACGATCGCTTTCGAAAATCAGCCGGCTGCCATCGGGCGAATAGGACGGCGCGGTATCGATCGCTGCACCCGAGGTCAGTTGAATCGGCTGTCCGCCGCCGGTCGAAACGGCATAGATATTGGTGCTGCCACCCTGCTCAACCGAGAAGGCGACGGTGCCGCCATCGGGCGAGAAGCGCGGCGCGAAAGTCATGGCGCCGACATTGGCGAGGCGCTGCTGCTGGCCGGTCGAGAGCTGCAGCAGATAGACCTGCGGATTGCCCTCGGCAAAGTTCATATAGGTGACGAGATCGCCATTGGGCGAGAAGCGCGGCGTCAGCGCCATGGACTGCCCGTCGGTGAGATAGCTCACATTGGCGCCGTCCTGGTCCATGATGGCGAGGCGCCGAACCCGGTTGGCCTTGGGACCGCTTTCGGCCACATAGAGCACGCGCGTGTCGAAGTAGCCCGTGCCGCCCGAAAGCTGCGAATAGATGGCGTCCGAGACGAGGTGCCCGATGCGGCGCGCCGAATTGGGATCGGTGGCGTAGGAATTGCCCACGACCTGCGCGGCCTGCTGCGTATCCCAGACGCGCACCTGCGCCGAAATCTGCCCGCCGCGCTCCACCGCGCCCATGACCACGCCATCGACATTGGCCGTGCGCCAGACGTTGAAATCCGGCGTGGCGTTGACGTCGCCGACCTGCACCGGGAGCGAGGCCGGATCAAGCGGCAGGAACAGGCCCGAGCGCCGGAGGTTGTTGCGCACGATGTCGGCAATCTCGCGGCCGAAGGCCGGATCGGACGAGGCGAAATCGGGAATGGCGATCGGCAGGGGCTGGAAATTGGCGCCCTCCACCACGATGCGCAACTGCGCCAGGGACATGGGGGCGGTGGCCAAGAGGGCGCTGCCTGCAAGGCCAAGCTTGAGCGCGGTGCGTCGCGTCATCAGGGTCATGGTTCTACTGTCTCTCCGGTCTTGCCGTTTGGGCCGCAGTTTGGCCAGTACCAAGGCAAATTCAAGGTCAGGGTCTGAGTTCCACTTCGATCTGACGCCATTCGTCATAGGCGTCGGCCGAAAGCATGGTGTAAGGGCCGCATTGCACCACCGCGCGCTGCGCAGCGCGGGCGATGGCCTGGCCGGCTGTGGTGGGATCGGCGGCCACGACCTGCGGCGTGCCGTTGACGCTGCCATCGCTGTTCATGCTCACCGACAGCGTCACATTCATGCCGCTGTTGAAGTCGGATGGCAGCAGGTTCCAGCAGGTCTTGATCTTGGCCACCAGACCATCGATCGCCGTCTGGCTCAAGCGCGCCGACGTGCCGGTCGTGTCGCCCAGGGTGGGCGAGCCGCCCTGCCCCGTCGTGGCGCCCGTGGTCGGTGCATTGTTGATGATCGAGGAAATCTCGTCGGCCGTCTCCGAGCTGATCTCGGTGGGCGGCGCGGCCTGCGCAGCGGCGGCCTGGCGCTGGCGTTCTTCCTCTTCCTTGCGCTTGCGCTCCGCCGCCAGCGCCTGCTCGCGCACCGCGGCCAGATCGGTCGGGCGCGACGTCGGCAAGGCGACATCGACCTGCGGCGGGGTCGGCTCGGGCGTGGGTTCAGGTTCGGGCTCCGGGGCCAGTTCCGGCTCGGGCTCTGGCGTCGGCTCGGGCGTCGGTTCTGGTTCCGGCTCGGGTTCGGGCGTGGGCTCCGGTTCAGGCTCCGGCACCGGTTCAGGTTCGGGCGCAGGCGCAAGGTCTTCCGGCCGCGTCTGCGGCAGGGCAACGGGTTCGGGCACAGGCTCCGGCTCGGGAGCCGGTTCCGGCTCGGGCGTCGGTTCCGGCTCAGGTTCGGGTTCTGGCGTGGGCTCCGACTCGGGCGCCGGAGCCGTCTCGGTCACTGGCGCGGGCGTTTCCACGTCGGCCGGCGAGGGCGTCACCTGGTTCTCTTCGGTAT
>CAMLKN010000355.1 GCA_946480655.1 uncultured Devosia sp.
TCTAGGGTATGCGGCCGCTGGTGCATGCCATCAAAGCATAGCTCTCATGGCCCGGTCGGCTCGGAAGGCTCCACTAGAACCACTCGTCAGCAAGCTGACCGACATCGGGGTTGGTGGGGACGGAGTGACTACGGTGGAACCGCCCCCACCGCCCAAGCCCCCTCAAGGAGGGGATCGGGTAACTCAAGGGCCGGTCGATGAATCGGTCGACCCTTGAAATATGACAACGCGCGATTGGCCGCCTGGGTTTGGCCAAAACATGGCGGCGCTGTGTCTGTGCACCGATTAGTCGGCGCTGTTGTTCAAATCCCACGAGACGTTGACGGAAATGGCGAAGCTCATTTCGCCCGCTTCGACCGGAACGGGTGCTCCGGCCGACATGGCGACCCGGTCATACATGGGATAGGGCTGCGGCCCATTGAAGCTCTGCTGCTCGGTGATCGACACAAGTTCGCCCAGTGTTGCATCGGCGACACTGGCATAGAGCTCGGCCTTCTCCCGCGCATCGGCAAATGCCAGCTTGCGGGCCTCGTCCAGCAAGTCGGAGGGATCGGCGACAGAGAAGCTGACCCCGTTGACGGTGTTGGCACCGACCGTCACTGACTTGTCGAGGATGCTGCCCAGGTCTTCGAGGTCGCGCACCACGACGGTCACAGTGTTCATGACCTGGTAGCCGTTGATCTTGGGCGGCAGCGAGTACCCATTGGCATCGCGCTCGTCGGAATAGACGTAGTTGGGATTGACCGAGAAACCGGAGGTCTGGATATCGCGCGCCTCGATGCCGGCTTCCTTGAGGGCGGCGACCAGGTCGCTCATGGCGGCCGTATTGGCGTCCAGGGCCTCGCGCGCCGTGGCGCCCTGGGTGGTGACACCCGAATTGATGGTCGCCATGTCCGGCGCCGCTCGCACCTCGCCGACACCCTCGATGGCAATCGTGCCGGCATAGGCGGGCAGGGCGGTGGCAAGCAGGGCAATGGGGGCGAGGACGCTGAGGGCACGCATGGCAAACTCCTTAAGCATGTGCGGGGATGAGATTTCCCGAGGCAATGCGTCAGTATTGCGGCGCAGATGAACGGGAGTTGAACGGTTCCCGTTCCGGGGTAGCATTGTCAAATAGTATGACTTATATGGGTGCTTGCTTGCGCTTGCCCCCCGGACTGGGCTAGTACCGCACTAACATGTCAGGTGGGCTCCATGACCGCAAACAACCTTCCGCAAGGCACTCTCCTCGGCCGGGCCCTGCTCCCCGGTTTTGATCATCCGCGCATCGTGACGGTGCGGGAAGGGCAACTCGTCGATATCACGGCGCGGGGCATGGCCACGGTACGCGACATTGCCGAAAGCGGACGGGCGGCCGAGCATGTGCGCACCGCGCCGGGTCGGGCGGTCGGCGACATTGCAACTGTCATGGCCAATGCCGGCAAGGACGATGCGAGCCTGCCCCGCCTGTTGGCACCCATCGACCTCCAAGCCATCAAGGCCTCGGGCGTGACCTTCGTGGTGTCGCTGCTCGAGCGCGTCATCGAAGAGCAGGCGCGAGGCGACAAATCACGCGCCGATGCGTTGCGCGGAGAAATCCTTGACCTGATCGGTACCGATCTTTCGCAACTGGTGCCGGGCTCGGACGGTGCCATGAAGGTCAAGGCGGCACTGATCGAGAAGGGCGTTTGGAGCCAGTATCTGGAAGTCGGCATCGGTCCCGATGCCGAGATCTTCACCAAGGGCCAACCGATGAGCGCAGTGGGGCATGGCGCCGAAGTCGGCCTGCACCCGATTTCGAGCTGGAACAATCCCGAGCCGGAAGTGGCGCTGTTGGTAACCAGCACGGGCGAGATCATCGGCGCGACGCTGGGCAATGACGTCAACCTGCGCGACGTCGAGGGCCGTTCAGCTCTGCTCCTGGGCAAGGCCAAGGACAATAACGCCTCGGCCTCGCTGGGGCCCTTCGTGCGGCTGTTTGACGGCGACTTTTCGCTCGACACCATCAAGCAGGCCGAAATCGCCCTGCGGGTCGAGGGCACGGATGGCTTCGTGCTCGAAGGCCAGTCCAACATGGCGCAAATCTCGCGCACGCCGGAATCGCTGGTCGCAGCGACTGTGGGCGCGCATCATCAATATCCTGATGGCCTGGTGCTTTACCTCGGCACCATGTTTGCCCCGGTGAAGGATCGCGACGGTGCCGGCAAGGGGTTTACCCACAAGCTGGGCGACGTCGTCTCCATTTCGACACCCAGCCTCGGTACCCTCACCAACCGGGTCAATCTCTCCACTAAGTGTCCGCCCTGGACCTATGGCACCAGTCACCTGCTGCGCGACCTCGCGCGCGCCAATCTCCTCTAGTTTCGCGCTGTCCTCCTCCCGGCGCTTCAACCGAAAGGCCTTTCCATGACGCAATTGCACAAGAACCTGATCGACGGCGAATGGGTCGGCTCGGATGGGGTCGAGAACATCAACCCCTCCAATATCAAGGAAGTTGTGGGTGTCTATGCCCGCGCAACTGCCGAGGAAACCAAGCAGGCCATCGCTGCCGCCAAGGCCGCGTTCCCGGCCTGGTCGCGTTCGGGCATTCTTGAGCGCCATGCGATCCTC
>CAMLKN010000356.1 GCA_946480655.1 uncultured Devosia sp.
AAGGATACCGGCTATTCCGACCGGCTGCTGCATGGCGAAGGCGTTGCCATCGGCATGGTGCTGGCCCACGGCTTTTCCAATCGGCTGGGCCTTGCCCCGGGGCAGGATACGGGCCGGGTCGCGGCGCATCTCAGGGCGGCCGGTCTCCCGACCATGCTGGGTGACATTCCGGGCCAACTCGGGTCGACCGATGTGCTTATGGCTGCCATTGCCCAGGACAAGAAGGTCTCGCGCGGGGCGCTGACCTTCATCCTCACCCGCGGCATCGGCCAGGCCTTCATCGAGAGGAATGTCGATCCGGCAGCCGTCAGGACCTATCTCGAGGAGATGCGGGACTCATGAGCCTCACCCTCTGGCTGACTTCGGCCGGCATCCTGGTCCTGCTCGCCATGAGCTTTTTCTTTTCGGGGTCGGAAACGGCCCTGACGGCCGCATCACGGTCGCGCATGCACCAGATGGCCCGGGCAGGGGACAAGCGTGCGCTGTTGGTGGAGACGCTCAGCAGCGAAAAGGAGCGCCTGATCGGCGCCCTGCTCTTGGGCAACAATATCGTCAACATCCTGGCGTCGACCCTGGCGGCCAGCGTGCTCATTGCGCTGTTCGGCGAGGCAGGGATTGCCTATGCGACCCTGGTCATGACGGCGGCCGTGGTGATCTTCTCCGAAGTGCTGCCCAAGACCCTGGCCCTGACGCGGCCCGATGGCTTTGCGCTGACGGTGGCCCCCGTCATCCGGATCATCGTCTTTGTCTTTGCTCCGGTGACCCTGGCCGTGCAGGCCATCGTCAATGCGATCCTGAAACTCTTCGGCCTTGATGCCAGCAATGTCAGCGCCATTTCGGGCCATGACGAAATCCGCGGTACGCTCGACCTGCTCCATTCCGAGGGCGAAGTGGTCAAGGGCGACCGCGACATGCTCGGGGGGCTGCTGGACCTGCGCGACCTCGTGGTCAGCGACGTGATGGTCCACCGCACACAGATGCTGGCGCTGGATGCAACGCTACCGGCCGACGAGCTGGTCAAGGCCGTGCTCGACAGCGCCTATACCCGCATTCCGCTCTACCAGGGCGAGAGCGACGACATTGTCGGCATCGTCCATGCCAAGGATGTGCTGCGCGCCCTCATGGCGGTCAATGGCGATGCAGCCCAAGTCGATCTCAGGCAGATCATGACCAAGCCCTGGTTCATTCCGCAATCGACCCCGGTGCAGGTGCAGCTTTCGGCCTTCCTCAAGCGCCATTCACACATGGCGCTGGTGCTCGACGAATATGGCGTGCTCGAAGGCCTGGTGACGCTGGAAGACATTATCGAGGAAATCGTCGGCGACATTTCCGACGAGCATGACGAGCCCGACGACGAGGCCGTCTTCGGCATAGACAAGCAGGCCGATGGCAGCTTCATCGTGGATGCCAGCATTGCCATCCGTGACATCAACCGCCTGCTCGACTGGGATCTGCCGGACGGACACGCCAATACGGTCGCCGGCATCGTCATCAATGCGGCCAAGCTTATTCCCGAGCCGGGCCATGTCGTTGCTGCCCATGGTTTCACCTTCCATGTGCTGGAGCGTGACCGCCAGCGCGTGTCGAAGGTGAAAATCACACCGTCGAAGGAGGGTGGCGAAACTTCGGGCGTTTGACTATATCGAGCCTGTCGGCAGCACCTCGATGGCGAGGGCATGCACGCTCGATTTCAGCTCAGCCTCCAGCGCTTCCATCACCGCACGGTGTTGCGCAACGCGGCTCATCCCGTCAAAATTGCGGGTCGCGATTCTGACACGAAAATGGGTTTCACCTCCCTCGCGCCAGCCGGCGTGGCCGTGGTGGGACGCCGATTCATCGATCACCTCCAGGTGGAGGGGAGAGAATTTTTCGGTGAGCCGGGCATGGATCGTGTCCGTCATGGACATGGGCGTGTCGCCTCCAAAGTCGTAAGAGATCTAACTAGGTACTATGAAACTGCAATCCAAGCTCTTCGATACCATTCGCATCCGTCCGCGCCGGGAGGAAAAGCCCGAGCCGGTGGACGTTGTCTGCGACTGGGAAGGCTGCGAGGAGCCGGGCGAGTTCAAAGCGCCCAAGGGTGTGCGCTCCGAGGGCCAGTACCACAATTTCTGCCTTGAGCATGTGCGCCACTACAACAAGGCCTTCAACTATTTCGCCGGCATGAGCCCGGAAGAGCTGGAGGAGGCGCTGCACGCGCCGCCCAAGGCCGAATCGCGCTCGAGCTTTGCCACCGGCAATCCCGGCGCCGCCCGCTCGGCCGGCCGGCAGGGTCCGCAATTGGGCGACAAATATGGCGATCCGTTCGGCGTTTTTGCCCGTTATCGCTACCAGCAGTCCAAGCGTCCGGCGGCCGAGCGGGTGAAGCCTCTCAACGAGCCGGACCGGCGGGCGCTCGAAACGCTGGGGTTCACCAAGCATGCCAAGTCCGACGAGATCAAGGCCGCCTACAAGGCACTGGTCAAGAAGCACCACCCGGACGTCAATGGTGGTGACGCCTCGTCCGAGGAGCGCCTGCGGACCGTGATCGCGGCCTATACGCATCTGAAAAAGATGGGCTTCGTGGTGCG
>CAMLKN010000357.1 GCA_946480655.1 uncultured Devosia sp.
GCCCTCATGGTTCTGGGCTTCATCATCTTCTGGCCGCTGGGCCTGGCCATGCTCGCCTACATCATCTGGGGCGAGAAATTCGGCGGCTCGGCTGAAAAGGCACAGCACTACTGGAACAAGGGATGCGGCTACATGCGCAACAATACCAAGCATCACGGCTTTGGCCGCACTGACTTCACCTCCTCGGGCAATGCCGCGTTCGACGAATACCGCGCCGAACAATTGAAGCGCCTCGAGGAAGAACGCGCCCGGCTCGATGCCGAAATCGACGCCTTCCACGAATATATGGCCAACCTCCGGAAGGCCAAGGATCGCGAAGAGTTCGACCGCTTCATGGGTGAGCATCGCGGTTCCCGCCAGGGTTTTGGCGACAACAACCAGAGCAACCAGAACAACTGGGGCAACAATAACGGCCAGTAATGGCTCTGCCCCTCCACCTTCCCTGCCTCCAACGGCAAACTGGCGTCCCGCAAGGGGCGCCTTTTTCGTTGATTGATGCACTTGGCCGGGTCGCGACATTGCCCCCACGCACAGTGCCGCCCTCGGACCTGATCCGAGGGCCATTACCCACCTGCGCAATCGCCGCGGTAGGTCTTCGGGTCGAGCCCGAGGACGGAACATCGGGCGTTCTCGTTTCGCAGTCTGGTACGGCAGGTTTCGCGCCATGAACAGTCTTCGGCGAACCCGCGAATCTCCTATAGTGAGCCCATGTTCTCCTTCCTGCGCCAGCGCCCGACACCCCCGAAGACGACCGAAATCGTCCTGGACGGCCAGGCCGTCAGCATTGCCGTCAAGGTCAGTGCCCGCGCCCGCGCGTTCCGGTTATCGCTGCCCGCTGCCGGTCCCCTGCTGACGTTGCCGGAAGGCGCGCGCTGGGCGGACGCGGAATCCTTCCTGCATCGTCACCGCCACTGGCTGGCGGCTCGTCTGCCGCGCACCACCCTGGCGCAGCGTCTTGAGGCCGGTTCCATGGTTCCCCTGCGCGGCGTACCGCACCTGGTGGTCGGTACCGGGACGCTGCGGGGTCGCGTCGAGGCGGCCCACACGGCCGACGGCCCTGCGCTGCACGTGCCGGGCGAGCGGGCCCATCAGCCACGCCGGCTTTATGACTGGCTCAAGTCAGAGGCCCTCGCCGATCTCAATCGGCAGAGCATCTTCCATGCGGAGCGGCTGGGTGTGACTGTCAAGCAGGTGCGGCTGAGAAGTCAGTCGAGCCGCTGGGGCTCCTGCTCGTCCACCGGCAATATCAACTACAATTGGCGCCTGATCCTGGCGCCGCCCCACGTGCTCGACTATGTCGCCGCGCACGAGGTCGCCCATCTGGTCGAGATGAACCATTCCGATGCCTTCTGGGCCACTGTCACCCGCACACTGCCCGACATGCAGCGCGGCAAAGCGTGGCTAAAAGCACACGGTCGGGAATTGATGGCCTGGCAGGCTCCTGGGACGGACGCCTAGCGCCACCCGCGCCCCGATCCTGCCGCATTCGGCATCCTATCAGGGTCGCATGCGCCGCTTCGCGACTCTCATCGCCATGCTCTTCACCTTCGCCGCCGTCATGGGCGCGACGGTTGCGCATGCCCATCGCTATGTGGCGACGCCCATCGTGGTGCTGAACATGGTCGACGCGCAGAACCAGTCGATCCCGATCGTGGTCGAGATCCAGCGCGGCCAGATCGACCTGGGCGCCGGCATCGTGATGCCCTGCGGTCCGCATCATGCCATCGGCATTGTCGTGCCGGCTCTCCCGACGGCACCCGCCTGCGCGACGCCCGAGGGGCATGTTCCGACCATGGGCCCCGCCTGGTCCCCCAACCAGCTGCTCCGCCCACCCATATTCGCCTGAGCTGATTTCCTCACCTGCAGATTCATTGCTCAGCGCCCTTTACGGGCCAAGGATAGATTCATGACTACTCATCCCGACGCGACCCTGTCGCGCCGTACCGTGCTGGCTGGCCTTGCCGGCCTTGGCGCCCTCACCCTCGCCGGTTGTACCACCAGCGGCACGGCCCGGATGGCCACCGCCGTCGCCACGCCTGTCCGCGCCGCCATCCCCGCCGAAGTGCTGGCCCTCTATGCCGCCCGCCCCGAGGAGGAATTCCCGGTGCCGGCGGCGGACATTTCCATGCTGGACCCGGCCTATTGGCGCCAGGAAGTGGACAATGTCACCGGCGAGCCCGAGGGACGCGTGGTGGTCGATACGGCCAATTATGTCCTCTACTTCACCATGCCCAATGGCAGGGCCATGCGCTATGGCGTGGGCTTGGGCCGGGCCGGCTTCGAATGGAGCGGCGAGGGCCATATTGCCTATAAGCGCAAATGGCCGGTCTGGACGCCGCCGGCGGAGATGATCGCGCGCCAGCCGGAGCTCGAAATCTATCGCCATGGCCAGCCGCCGGGCCTGCTCAACGCGCTGGGCGCCCGCGCGCTCTACATCCACCAGGGCAATCGTGACACGCTCTACCGTATCCATGGCACCATGGATGTCGCGACCATTGGCAAGGCGGTGTCGTCGGGCTGCGTGCGCCTCCTCTTCCACGACGTCATCGATCTCTATGACCGCGT
>CAMLKN010000358.1 GCA_946480655.1 uncultured Devosia sp.
GGCGGCAGCGCCGAACTCAAGGTCTGGGAGGGCATGTGCCATTCCTGGCAGCTCTTCGCGCCCATGCTGGAGGAAGGCATGGCCTCCATCGAGGAGGCCGGCGCCTTCGTGCGGCGCCACGCCGCCTGACCATACGTGACTGACACGGACCGGTTGGGAGGCCGGTCCGCCAGACGCTCAAATCCAGGGAGGAAAATATGAGCATCTACAAGACCCTTAGCAGCAAGGGTGTGACCCGGCGCGGCTTCATCAAGGGGGCAGGGGCCATTGCCGGCGGTGCCGCAGCGGCGCTCACCGTGCCCGCCAGCGTCCGCTCCGCTTTCGCACAGGGTGACGATGTCATCCGGGTGGGCTTCATCGGCCCGCGTTCGGGCCCGCTCGGCGTGTTCGGTGAGGGCGATGCTTTCCTCGTCGAGCAGTTCAACAGCCACATGGCCGATGGCGTCCAGGTCGGCGACAAGCGCTACGGCGTCCAGCTGATGCTGGCCGATACCCAGTCCGATCCGGTCCGCGCCAGCCAGGTCGCCAAGGACCTGATCAATGGCGAAGCCATTGACCTGATGCTCGCCTCCTCGACGCCGGAGACCGTCAATCCTGTCGCCGACGCCTGCGAGGCAGCGGGTGTGCCCTGCCTCAGCACGACAGCGCCTTGGGAAGCCTTCTATTTCGGGCGCGGCGCCAAGCCCGGCGAACCCTCCCCCTTCAAGTGGACCTATCACTTCTGCTTTGGCGTGGGGAATTTCGCAAAGCTCTATGCCGACCAGTGGACCAAGGTCGAGACTAACAAAAAGGTCGGCGTGCTGCTGCCCAACGATGCCGACGGCAATGCCATTCGCGGCCTGCTGTTGCCGGAGCTGGAAAAGGCCGGCTTCACCATTGTCGATCCGGGTCCGTATGAAAACGGCACCGCCGACTTCTCGACCCAGATCAACACCTTCCGGGACGAAGGCTGCGAGATCTTCAACACCTTCCCTTTCCCGCCGGACTTTCCGGTCTTCTGGCGGCAGGCGGCGCAGAAGGGCCTGGCCCAGCAGATCAAGATCTGCCAGCTCGCCAAGGCCGGCCTGTTCCCGGCCGAACTCGAAGCCATGGGCTCGCTCGGCTATGGCCTGCATGCCGGGGCCTATTGGCACAAGCTCTTCCCCTTTAGCTCGCCCTCGACCGGCATGAGCAGCCGCGTCATCGCGGAAGGCTACGAAGTCAGCGTCGGCAAGCAGTGGAACCAGCAGGTGGGCGCCAATGCCTCGCTGCTCGATGCTGCCGTGGCGGCGCTGGCCAGCTCGGGCAATCCCAAGGACAAGGCGGCCCTGGCCCAGGCACTCTCCGTGCTCAAGGCCGACACCGCCGTTGCCCCGATCGACTTCACGGCCGGGCCGGTGCCCAATTGCGCCACGACCGGTGTCGTGGGTGTCCAGTGGGTCAAGGCTAGTGAAGGGCCGTGGGAGTTCGACCTGCCCATCGTCTCGAACGCGGACCACCCCTTCGTGCCGACCACCGCCGACATGACGGCCTACACGGTGCAGGGCTGAGCCATGCAAACCGATCCGGCAATCGAGCGGCCCATGCTGGCGTGTTCCGGCATCGACAAGAGCTTTGGCGCCTTCCGGGTGCTGAAGTCGGTCGATTTCACCGTGTCACCGGGCGAGGCCGTCGGCATTGTCGGTCCGAATGGCGCCGGCAAGACCACCTTATTCGGTGTCCTGGCGGGAGCTCATCCTCCCTCTGCCGGAACCGTGTGGTTTGCCGGCGCCGACCTGACCGGCACCAGCGCTGCGGCGCGGTGCCGGTCGGGCATAGCCCGCACCCATCAGGTGCCGAGGCCATTTCTCGGTCTTTCGGTCTTCCAGAACGCGCTGGTGGCCGCCCAGTTTGGCTCCGGGCTGTCCGGCAGTGCCGCAGAGGACTGCGCGGCCGAGGCGCTGGAGCGCTCGGCCCTGCTGCAGCATGCCAACAGGCCTGCAGCGGCGCTGGGCCTCCTCGATCGCAAGCGGCTCGAACTGGCCCGGGCGCTGGCAACGCGCCCCCGCGTCCTCTTGCTTGACGAGATCGGCGGCGGGCTGACCGAGGCCGAACTGCAAGTGCTGATCGCCCTGATCGGCCAGCTCAAGGCCGATGGCCTCACCGTCGTCTGGATCGAGCACATCCTGCACGCGCTTCTCAAGGTCATCGACCGCCTCGTCTGCATGAGTGCGGGCGAGATCATTGCCGAGGGGCAACCCGAGGCGGTCATGGCCGATGCCGAAGTGCGGCGGGCCTATCTCGGAGGAGGCGTGGAATGACCATGCTGTCTGTCGACAATCTCGTGGCCGGGCACGGTCTCCTCGCCGCGGTCCGCGAGGTGAGTTTCCAGGTCGGCGCAGGCGAAGTGCTGGGCGTCATCGGCGCCAATGGCGCCGGCAAGACGACCCTTTTCCGCACCCTGGCGGGCGTGCATCCGGCAAGCTCCGGCACGATCGCGCTGGATGGCAAGGACGTCACCGGCCTCACTCCATCCCGCCGCGTCGCTGCCGGCATTGCCATGGTTCCCGAGGGCCGGCGGCTCTTCAGCGACATGACGGT
>CAMLKN010000359.1 GCA_946480655.1 uncultured Devosia sp.
ACCGCGGCATCGCCATGGTGTTCCAGTCCTATGCGCTCTACCCGCATATGACGGTTTACGACAATGTCGGCTTCGGCCTCAAACTGGCGCGGACACCCAAAGAGGAGCGCGACCGCAAGATCCGCGAAGCCGCCCGTATCCTGCAGATGGAGCACCTGCTCGACCGCAAACCCAGCCAGCTTTCGGGCGGCCAGCGCCAGCGCGTCGCCATCGGTCGGGCCATCGTGCGCCAGCCCGAAGTCTTCCTCTTCGACGAGCCGCTGTCCAATCTCGATGCGGCCCTGCGTGTCGACATGCGCATGGAAATCGCCAAGCTCCACGCCGATCTCGGCGCCACCATGATCTACGTCACCCACGACCAGGTCGAAGCCATGACCCTGGCCGACAAGATCGTCGTGCTCGATGGTGGCGTCGTGCAGCAGGTGGGGAGCCCCATCGAGCTCTACCAGCGCCCGGCAAACCTCTTCGTCGCCGGCTTCATCGGCTCGCCGAAAATGAACTTCGTCGACGTCAGCGTCGACAAGATCGCCGATGGCACCATCACCGTCAGCGGCGCCGATGTCGTCAGCGTTCCGGTCGCCCTTCCATCCGGTCCGGTCCAACCCGGCGACAGGCTTACCCTGGGCGTGCGGCCGCACGACCTTGTGGTTGCCCCGTCAGGCGCCATCGTGGGCCGGGTCATCATGGTCGAGCGGCTCGGCAACGAGACCATCGTCAATCTCGAACTGCCATCCGGCGCCTCCTGGCTGGCCGTTCTTGATGGCGACCAGGCCCTCAAGCGGGGCGAAAGCCTGGCCCTCGATGTTGATCCGGGCAAGGCTCTGCTGTTCGACCGCGACGGCAGGCTCGTGGCCGCCTAGCCAGTCCGGCGGATCATGTCGGCCGCCTTTTCGGCAATCATCACGGTCGGACTGGCCGTATTGCCCGAAACGATGGTCGGCATGATCGACGCATCGACCACGCGCAGCCCATCCAGGCCCTTGAGACGGAGGTCGGGTGCCACGACCGCCCCGTCATCGACCCCCATGCGGCAGGTCCCGACAGGGTGGAAAATGGTGGTGGCAATGTCGCCGATCCCGCGCAGCAGGTCGTCCTCGGTGCTCACCTGTGGGCCGGGGAGGATTTCCTCGGGCCGATAGCGTTGCAGCGCCTTGGCCGTCATGATCTGCCGCGCCTGCTGCACCGAACGCACCGCGATCTCCCGGTCGGCACCGGTCGAGAGGTAATTGGGCTGGATCCGCGGCTGCCGGCTGAGGTCCGTGCTCTCGATGTGGACACTGCCCCTGCTCTGCGGCCTCAGGTTGCAGACCGAGACGGTGATGGCCGGGAAGGTGTGCAGCGGCTCGCCAAGCCGGTTCGTCGACAAGGGCTGGACGTGATATTCGAGGTCCGGTGTCGCCATGGCTTTGTGAGACTTGGTGAACATGCCGAACTGGCTGGGCGCCATCGACAGCGGGCCGCTTTGCGTCAGGGCATATTGCAGGCCCATCTGCAGCTTGCCGAGCGGGCTGTGGAACAGCGTGTTGAGCGTCCGCGCACCGGTCACTTTGTAGACCATGCGGATTTGCAGGTGGTCCTGCAGGTTTTCGCCCACGCCCTCGCTCGCCAGCTTCACGTCGATCCCGTGCTGGCGCAGCACATCCGGGTGCCCGATGCCTGACAGTTCAAGCAGCTTGGGTGAGTTGATCGCGCCAGCCGCCAGCAGCACTTCGCGCCCGGCACGCGCCTCGACGCTGGCATTGCCCTGCCGGAACCGCACGCCGGCGACGCGCCCGCTCTCGATCAACAGCTGCTCGGTTTCCGCCTGCGTGATCAGCCGCAGATTGGGGCGGCGGAGGGCGGGCCGAAGAAAGCCCCTGGCCGTATTCCAGCGCCGGCCGCCCGACTGGTTGACCTCGAACAGGCCCGAGCCTTCATTGTCGCCGTCATTGAAGTCGGCACGCGGCGCGATGCCGGACTCGCTGGCCCCGCGCTGCACCGCCTCGAGGATGTCCCAGGACAGCCGCTGTCGCGCCACGCGCCACTCGCCCCCTGCCCCATGCATGGCATTGCTGCCGCCGTGGTGGTCCTCGGATTTGATGAAATAGGGCAGCACATCGTCCCAGCCCCAGCCGGCATTCCCGGCCTGGCGCCAACCGTCATAATCGGCCGCCTGCCCGCGCATGTAGATCATGCCATTGACCGAGGTGCAGCCGCCCAGCACCTTGCCGCGCGGATAGACCAGCGACCGGCCGTTGAGGCCTGGCTCGGGCGCCGTCTTCATCATCCAGTCCGTGCGCGGATTGCCGATGCAATAGAGATAGCCGACCGGGATGGTCACCCAGTGATAATTGTCCTTGCCGCCGGCCTCGAGCAGCAGGACGCGATTGCGTGGATCTTCGGTGAGGCGGTTGGCCAGCACGCAGCCTGCCGTTCCGGCGCCGACAATGATGTAGTCGTAGTCACCCTCAACCCGCATCCGGACGCTCCGACACGAGCTCGCGCCAGACCGGATCGCTGGTGGCATTGAGCTTCATCCATATGGCATAGCGGCGATCATAGTGCGC
>CAMLKN010000360.1 GCA_946480655.1 uncultured Devosia sp.
CGCGCACCATCGCCATCAAGGGCGGCACCCCCACCATCGAGGACCAGTCGGTTAATTAACGCTGGCTCTCCCCAAGCGCATGCAGGCGCGGTCCATTCGGACCGCGCCTTTTCTTTGTCCGTCAGCCCGGCGCGCAGCAGGCTTGGGTCGCGTCGGTCACGCCCGCCACCATGGCCGGATGCCCCTGGCAGCAGTCGCGCAGCAGGAAATCGACAAGCCCCGCCAGGCCCGCGAAATTGGCCGTATAGATGATCGAGCGTGCCTCGCGCCGGGATGCAATCAACCCGGCCCGCTCGAGATGCGCCAGGTGGAACGAGGCCCTCGATGACGATGATCCCACCGCTTCGCTGATCGCACCGGCCGATAGCCCACCCTCCCCTGCAATCACCAAGGTGCGCACGATCCTGAGCCGCGTATCCTGGGACAGTGCACCAAACGCATCGAGAGCTTGCTTTTCGTCCATTTTCATTTCAATAATTCTTGAAACATTGAGATGATGGTAACGCCCATGAACCTCCACGTCACCCCTCTTTTCCAGCCCGACCTCCACTTGCAGGGCCTGCGTACCGCCCTTGTTGGGCGCGAGGCCTTGCCATTGGTATTGACCTATGCTGGCCGGACCATCCAGCCCGGCTACCACGTCACTGAAATCAAAGCCGCCCGATTCGCCGCCCTCGATTGCGGCGGCAATCCGGACAGCTGGACTGAGACCATCCTTCAGGTCGAGGACATCCCCGGGGGCCCCGATGCGCGTTTCATGACGGTGGGGAAGTTTGTCTCCATTCTCGCACGCGTCGATCAGGCGCTGGTGCTCAACGGTTCTTCCCGCGTGACGATCGAGATCAGCCGCCCCGGCGAGGCCATGCAGGTCTTCGATATTGCCGGCATCGAATCCGGCGCGGATCGGGTGACCCTGACGCTTGCCATTCGCCCCGCCATCTGCAAGCCGCGACATCGCGCTCTCGACGCGGACCGAACGGGCAGCGACCGCGTCTCCACGACCAGCTGCTGCCAACCATCCACCGGCACTTCCGCCTGCTGCGCCTGACCCTCGGAAACCTGAGCGCCCATGTCCAAACCCGTTCCCGCGGCAGCCGTCTGGGCCCTCGGCCTGACCCAGATCATCGGCTATGGCTCGCTCTACTATGCGTTCAGCGTGCTCGCCCCTGCCATTGGCTCGAGCTTCGGCTGGTCTGCCCAATGGGTCTTCGGCGCCTTGACGCTATCGCTGCTGCTGGGCGGCCTGGTCGCTCCCTTTTCTGGCCGCCTGCTCGATCGCCTCGGCGCCGCCCGGGGCATGACGCTGGGATCGATCCTGGTCACACTGACACTGGTCGGCATGGCCGTCGCCCCCTCCGGTCCGCTCTTTGCCCTGGCCCTGGTGCTCATGGAGATGGCTTCGACTCTGGTGCTCTACGCCGCCGCCTTTGCGGTTCTGGTCCAGCTCGGTGGCCGCGACGCGCAAGCCAGCATCACCCACCTGACGCTGATCGCCGGTTTCGCCTCGACCCTCTTCTGGCCACTCACCGCGCTCCTGGAGACACAGATCGGATGGCGCGGCACCTACCTCGTCTTCGCAATCCTCAATCTGCTGCTCTGCCTCCCCCTGCACTTCTGGATCAGCCGCCTGCCTGCCGGCCGCACCCAGGACGAGACCGTTGC
The DNA here is from genome assembly GCA_946480655.1 of uncultured Devosia sp. The sequence continues at coordinate 1,663 of CAMLKN010000360.1, forward strand.
CGGGGCAAGCGTGGATGCCACTCCCCGGCATGCCGAAACCACGAGCCCCGCCCTGCTTGGTCTGCTTCTGGCCGGTTTTGCTTTGCAGGGTCTGGTCCTGGCTGCCGTCACCCTGCAGATGGTGCCCCTGCTGCTCGCCATAGGACTAGGCACCCATATGGTGCTGATCTCGAGCATTTTCGGGCCGGCCCAGGTCCTGGCGCGGCTGGTCAACATGGTCTTTGGCGGCCGGCTCTCCCCCATCTCGCTGGCCGTGATCGCAGCCGCTCTCCTCCCCGTCGCGCTCCTGCTCTTCACGACCACGGCGCCAGACCTGTCCGGCGCCGTGCTCTTCGCGCTGCTGTTCGGCCTGGGGTCGGGGCTGACCAGCATCGTGGCGGGAGCCCTGCCCCTCCATCTCTTTGGCCCCGCCGGTTACGGCGCACGCCAGGGGCAGATCTCAGCGGTCCGCCAGATCGCTGCCGCAGCCGCCCCCTTTGCCATGGCCCTGACCATTGGCCAGTTCGGTGCACTGGCCACTCTCTGGACCTGGCTGGGCCTCTCCCTCCTGCCCGTCCTGTGCTTTGCCGGCATCATGCTGCTCATCGCACAATCCTCCTTCGATCCAGACGCGTCTCACAAGGCGCCCGCAGAATAGGATTTGCAGCACAGTCGCGAGAGTTCGGACCATCAAAGCGCTGAAAACCCGATGCCATCCCTGCAATCTCCTACACTCTCCTATCGCTTTTCACGCCAAATCCTATTTTTTGTGACCGAATGGCGGCAAAACCGCTTGTGTGCTGTTTTGAATTGTGCAAATGTGAACTCGTTAGGGCAGCACGACTGTCCTATCTGACGCGTCGCCCCGCTCTCCGCGGTCAGCGCGCACGCTGG
>CAMLKN010000361.1 GCA_946480655.1 uncultured Devosia sp.
TGCGCGGCTGGATCGCGCCGAGCCTGGCTTCAACCGCCGTGCCGCGGATGAGCCGCATGGCCAGCACACCCAGCAGCACCACGCCGAACCACGGAAAGACCGGGACCAGGTCATTGGTCGGTGGCGGCACGACCCAGAAGCCGATCCAGGAAAACACCTTCTCGTTGAAGAGCGGATCAGCGAAGCCGAAATGCAGCCCGATGACCAAAGCCGCGACGAGGCCCGTGAGCCAGAGCGGAGCAAACAGGAAGGGCAGGGCGAGGAGGCTGGTGAGCGCAATGGCATGCAGCACGCCGAAATAGACAAAGCTCTCGGGGAAGGCGAACCATGTGCCCAGCGTGATCAGCGCTGCGCCGCCCGCGACGAAGAGCCAGCGCCGCCAGAAACTGGTCCAGCGTATGCCATTGCCATGCCCGAGCACGAGGCCCACGCCCACCAGGACCATGAAGGCAAAGAGGATGGTCCGGGCAAAGGCCACCCAGGCCGGATCGAAGCCGACATCGGCTGCTATGAAGCCATAGAACCAGAGATCCCAGGAGAGGTGATAGATCACCATGGCAATGATGGCGACGCCCCGGGCGATGTCGATCACGGGCAGGCGGGGGTGTTTCTTCACCTCTCCCTCTGGGGGAGAGGTCGGCCGAAGGCCGGGTGAGGGGGCCTTCGGATCAAATACCATCTATCCTTCAAAGCCCCGGACCACGTTGAGAAATTCTTCCCCATACCGGTCCAGCTTGCCCTGGCCCACACCGGGCAGGTTCAGCATGTCATGCGGATGGGTGGGCTGGGCAAGCGCCATGGCCTTGAGCGTGGCATCGTGGAAGATGACATAGGGCGGCACGCCCTGTGCCTTGGCTAGGCGCGAGCGTTCGGCCCGCAAGGCCTCGAAGAGCGGCCTTGCATGTTCGGGCACATCGACAGAGCGGGCGAGCGCGCGCCGCACCTCGATGGATTTCTTCGGCCGGTCCTTGCGCAAGGTGACGCTGCGTTCCCGCTTGAACACGTCATGGGCGCCGGCCGAAAGCGTCAGCGCGCCATGGTTGGCGTGGTCGACCACGATCAGCCCCATGGCCGTCAATTGCCGGATCACCGATTGCCAGGCCTTGGGATCCAGTTCCGTGCCCTGGCCGAACACTTTCTGGTGCTGGTGGCCGAAGCGGGTGACCTTCTCGGTCTCCTTGCCCATCAGCACGTCGATGATGTGGGCCGCGCCAAAGCGCATGCCGGTGCGGTAGATGGCAGCCATGGCCTTGATGGCGGCCTCGGTGCCGTCCCAGCTCTCGACCGGCGACCGGCAGGTATCGCAATTGCCGCAAGGCTGAGGATAGGTCTCGCCGAAATGCGCCAGGATCGCCTGCCGTCGGCAGGAGGCGGTCTCGCAGACGCCCAGGAGGGCATTGAGCTTGCCGTGCTCGAGCCGCTTCACTTCATCGGGGGCATTGCCCTCGTCGATCATGCGCCGACGCTGCACCACGTCGGCCATGCCATAGCTCATCCACGCATCGGCCGGCTGCCCGTCGCGTCCGGCGCGTCCGGTCTCCTGGTAATAGGCTTCGATGGAGGCCGGCAGGTCCATATGCGCCACATAGCGCACATCCGGCTTGTCGATGCCCATGCCGAAGGCGACGGTCGCCACCAGGCACAACCCCTCTTCCTTGAGGAAGGCATCCTGGTTGGCCGAGCGCAGTTCCGCGCTCATCCCGGCATGATAGGGCAGGGCGCGGATGCCCTTGCCCGACAGCCAGTCGGCCACGTCCTCAACCTTGGCCCTCGAGAGGCAATAGACAATGCCGCTCTCTTGCCTGTGGCCGGAGAGAAACTCCAGCAGCTGCTCGCGCGGCTTGTCGCGCTCGACGATGGAATAGGAAATATTGGGCCGGTCGAAGCTGGTGGTGAACACCTTGGCCTGTTCCAGGCCCAGCCGCTCGATAATGTCCTCGCGCGTCGTCGGGTCGGCCGTGGCGGTCAGCGCAATGCGCGGCACGCCGGGGAAGAGTTCGACGAGGTGGATCAGCTCGCGATATTCGGGCCGGAAATCGTGGCCCCACTGGCTCACGCAATGGGCCTCGTCGATGGCGAAGAGCGCAATACGCGTATCGGCCAGCATATTGGCAAAGCCCGGCGTCGCCACGCGCTCGGGCGCCACATAGAGGAGGTCGAGTTCCCCGCGCCGCAGCTTGCGCCGAACCTCGGCGCTTTCTTCGGATGTGAGAGAGGAATTGAGCGCCGCCGCGGCCACGCCGGCCTGCTTCAGCGCTTCCACCTGGTCGCGCATCAGCGCAATCAGCGGCGAGATGACAATGCCCACGCCATCCCGGCAGATGGCCGGTATCTGGTAGCACATGGACTTGCCGGCGCCGGTGGGGAACAGCACCACGGCATCCCCGCCTCCGGTCACATGGTCGATGACATCGGCCTGCTGGCCGCGAAACGCCTTGTGTCCGAATATGTCGCGCAAGACCGCGAGCGGCGTCGGCCGCTCGTGGCGATGGGGCGAGAACAGGTCGAGCGACTCAATGGCTTCCACC
>CAMLKN010000362.1 GCA_946480655.1 uncultured Devosia sp.
AGATTGGCGGTCGCGAATGGCTCTATGACGATCTCCATGACCTCGCCCGGCTGGCATGGCTCTGGCCGCTCGAAGGACTTGCGGTAGCGGCAGCGGAAGATCCCGTCGGTAAGGATCATCGAAAAGCCGGTGGGATAGTCGTCGCTGGGCGGGTGGACGTCGATGAGCTTGGCGGTGAAGTCCGTGTCCAGACAGTCTGTGGAGGCGAACAGCCGAACCTTGACCGGCCCGATGATGGCGAGGTCTGCCGCGAGTTCCTCGGTCTCGAACGTCAGGACGTCCGCTCGCGAGGAGAGGGGCAAGCCCGGCCGGCTGGTGCCGAAGAAGCGCTCGTCCTCCCGCTGGTCGAATCCCCCGCCTTCGAAAACCGGTCGGCCACTGGTCAGCGCCCCTCCGATCGTTGGGACCGGGTTGGCGGGGTCGAAGTCGTAGGTGAGGGGATCAGTGTCTCCCTCCGGTCGCGCGCTCAGCAGCCGCCCGTCCCGGTGAAGGTAGAGCGTCAGGTCCTCACTTTGCGGCAGGGGCCAGGCCGCCCCCTCGATCCACGCGCCGCCATGGTCAAGCCGACCGTCTTGATCACGACGACCGCTGCCGCCACCCATCAGGAAGAGCCGGACGGCCGGAGTATCGGGCCGCGCCGGTTCGACGTGTTTGAGCCAGCGATCAAACCATTGCCGCCGGTATTCCAGCCAGCTCTCGGCCACATTGCCGCCGATGGGCGCGCGCGGACCAAATGAAACGTCTCCCGCAAAACTCTTGTTGCGGTCTCCATGCAGGCCGGGCGCCATGATCAGTTCGAGATGGCGCGAGCCCGAGCGGGAAAGCCCGGCATAGTTCTCCAGGGTGCAGGCGACGTAGCAGTCGTACCAACTGGAGAGGAAGGCGACCGGGATGTCCGGGAAATGCTCATAGTGGCCAGCGGCATAGAGGCCCGTCTGGCGCCAGTAGTCGTCGAAGGTGCCGTGCCGCCATTGCTCGAGCAGGTAGTCCTCATATTCTGGCACCCACCGCACCGGCGAGCGGCCCTCGGACCAGGGCATGACCTTGAACCAGGAGCGCAGGTCTTCGGCGGCCAGCGCTTTGGCCACAAGGGGGTCCTTGAGAGCAGCCGGGCTCTCCAGCGCGTGGTTGAAGGCCCAGGTCGCCTGCTTGAGCTCGAATGCACCACCCTGCCGGATGCCGCAGGTGAAGGCGTTGGCGAAGCCGCCGGAGTCCAGCACCATGGTCGCCAGACCCGGCGGATTGAGGCAGGCCAGGGCCATCTGGGTGTGGGCGGCATAGGAGAGGCCCATCGTGCCGACCTTGCCGCTGCACCAGCCCTGCCGGACTATCCAGGCCAGCGTGTCGAAGCCGTCTTCACCTTCGGACAGATACTTGACGAACTCCCCCTCGGAGCCAAAGCGGCCGCGGCAATCCTGGTAGATCACCACATAGCCATGGCGGACAAAGTGGCTGGCCACTTCCGCCCGGGTCATGGGGAGGTCCATCCCCACCTCGATTTCCGAGCGGGATCGTTCGCCCTTGCCATAGGCTGTCCGCTCCAGGATGACCGGGAGCGGACCTGGGTGCGGGACGCCATCCCGGGCCGGGCGGTAGATGTCGGTTGCGAGCCGGATGCCATCGCGCATGGTGACCATGACGTCGCGATGGACCATTACCCCGTCAGCCACATGCTGGGGTGGTGGGAGCACGTCCACCCCGACCGCTGGCCTTGTTTTGGCGTCCCGAGCCGTCATTCGGTCACGCTCGCATAGGTGGCCAGAGTATCTTCCGACACATTGGCGACATAGCCGATGCCGTCGCGGCTGGCCCAGGTCACCTCCGGCCAATAGAGCGGGAGGATGGCATAGTCCCCGAAGGCGATCTCGGCGGCGATTTCGAGCTTCCTGTTGCGGGCGGCGGGGTCGAACTCGGCCAGCGCATCGCGCATGGCAGCATCATAGTCCGGATTGGAATAGCGCATGCGGTTGAACGAGCCGGTGCCCGCTTCCTCGTCGAAGGTCATGAGCACGTTGGTCATTCCGGGCGCTGCCGAGGGAGTCGTCGTGCCGAACGAGAAGATGAAGGCGCTGAATTCCTGCTTGCCGGCCGCCGTGGCATAAACGTTGTAGGGTTGCGTCACGACACCGTTGACCGTCAGGCCACCGCGCTGGAACAGCTGGCCCAGGGCCTGGGCAATATCGCCGTCGCCGGGAAAGCGGTCGTTGGACGAGTGGATGGTGATGCCGAACCCGTCCGGGAAGCCAGCTTCCGCCAGCAGGGTCTTGGCTGCTTCCAAGTCGATCTGGTCAGGCTGAAGCGCGGTCGAATGACCACCCAGGCCAATCGGCGCCAACTGTCCTGCAGGCATGCCGGCGCCGGAGAGCACGCGGTCGATCAGCAAGGACCGATCGATCATCTTCGACATGGCCTGGCGAACCCGGACATCCTTGAGCGGATTGGGGTTGAGGGGCGCACCGTCTGGTCCGGTGATGAAGGGGCTCTCGTCACGGGCGGAGTCGAGGCCAAGGTAGATGATGCGCCCC